>NZ_CACSIH010000019.1:0-238 GCF_902705805.1 Alteromonas alvinellae
CCAGGTCCACACTTCACAGGGTCCCGTAGCCGTAAATCCATCAGGTTTTGCCTGTGTACCTTTGGGTTTTGCTTTGCCTCTGTGGCTAAGCTGATTATTGGCTTTCAATATACGGTAAAAGCTGGATTCCGAACCCAGATAAACTCCCTCATCGGCCAACATGGGCACAATCTGACTGGGCGGCAGACTGGCAAACCGCTCTTCATTGCAGATATCCAAAATGGCTTGTTGTTCTATC
>NZ_CACSIH010000020.1:0-462 GCF_902705805.1 Alteromonas alvinellae
AAAGCCAGTAATGGTGTGGAGGGTAAAACCAAGCCGACTATCAGCATTGTGTTTGATAGGATCCATTTTAGCCAAAAGCTTAAATGGATTGCGAAGGGGGGAAGCAGACTTTAAGACTCTGATGAGTTGTGAGTTTTTTTTATCATTGATACACAAGCCGCCTGATCAGCGGGACAAGTCGAATCGGTGCGCTAGGAATAGTGATGTCTGGTGAGACAGGCCGTATATGGGAAGTAATTGTAGTCAAATTTGGTAGATTGCCTCAGTGCTAGAACGCCAAACCCTGCAATGAAAGTTACCACAATGTTAGAAAATGAACGATGTCCATAGGGCGCACGATACTAGATTGCAAATTAGCATTGTGTCACTTAGCAAGTGATATGAAGTATGCAGGAGCCGTATACGAGGCCCGTACGTACGGTTCTGTGAGAGGGATGAGGCGCAAGCCTCACCCTACTCGAT
>NZ_CACSIH010000021.1:0-18410 GCF_902705805.1 Alteromonas alvinellae
AACGCAAGTTAGAGTATGATCTTGCCCTGCTCTTTCAATAAAGCTGGCACGTTAGTTGAAAACTCTCCTTCAGTTTCACGTAAAGCGTCAATTTTCTGATAGAGAGACACCAAGCCATGCAGTTATCCGGTTATCTTCAGCGATTCGATAAAAATCAGCTGCAAAATTTTACCAGTGGTTTAGGCGCACCCATCGTCCTTTTGGCAATTATGGGCATGGTTATATTGCCCATGCCGCCGTTCTTATTGGATGTGCTGTTTAGCTTCAACATTGCTTTGTCACTAGTGATTATCTTGGTGGCTGTACTTACCCAGCGTCCAGTAGATTTCGGCATTTTCCCCTTGGTGTTACTTATCGCTACGGTATTAAGGCTTGCGCTGAACGTTGCTTCTACGCGGGTTGTTTTGCTTTATGGGCACGAGGGCGGCGATGCTGCGGGTAAGGTTATCGAAGCCTTTGGTGCGGTCGTTATCGGTGGTAACTATGCCGTAGGTATTGTTGTTTTCGCCATTCTTCTTATTATCAACTTTAAAGTAGTAACCGCATGTGCAGGGCGTATCTCAGAAGTAAGTGCTCGCTTTACGTTGGATGCTATGCCTGGTAAGCAGATGGCAATCGATGCCGACTTGAATGCTGGTTATATTGACCAAGACCAAGCGCGTCAGCGCCGCGAAGAAATAACCGCAGAGGCTGACTTTTACGGGTCGATGGACGGTGCCTCAAAATTTGTAAAAGGTGACGCGGTAGCGGGCCTTTTCATCATGCTAATTAACATTGTCGGCGGTCTTTTCATTGGCATGATTCAGCACGGGCTTTCATTCGGTAATGCTATTGAAATCTACACCATATTGACTATTGGTGATGGTTTGGTGGCGCAAATTCCTTCATTATTACTTTCGGTAGCAACAGCCATTATCGTGACTCGTGAGAATGAAACTCAAGAAATGGGTAAAGAGATCCGTGGTCAGCTAGGTAATAATCAAGCGCTTTATATTGCCTCGGGCGTGCTTTTTGTCATGGGTATTATCCCTGGTATGCCTCATATCGCATTTTTGGGTTTTTCCTTCCTGATTGCCGGCTTTGCTTATTGGCAGTCGGTTCAAGCGAAGAAAAAAGCTGCAGAGCCTAAAGTGCCAGACAACGTGGTAAAAGACGAGTCGGTCGCGCCTGAAGTTAAAGAGTTAGGTTGGGATGATGTTCAGCAAGTAGATACTATCGGATTGGAAGTGGGCTATCGCTTAATTCCCTTGGTCGATAAATCCCAAGGTGGCGAGTTGTTGACGCGTATTAAAGGTGTGCGGAAGAAACTATCGCAGGAGCTGGGGTTCCTTATTCCGCCTGTCCACATCCGTGATAACTTAGACCTTGAACCTAATACTTATACGATTGCTATGCTTGGCGTAACCATTGGCGATTCTGTTATTAGTCATGATGAAGAGCTTGCTATCAACCCTGGGCAGGTGTTCGGTAAATTAGAAGGGCGAGCCACTAAAGACCCAGCCTTTGGTTTAGATGCAGTTTGGATTAAGCCGAATAAGCGCGAGCATGCGCAAACCTTGGGATACACTGTGGTAGATGCTGCTACGGTTGTGGCAACGCATCTAAGTCAATTACTTTCTAATAATGCTTATCAATTGCTAGGCCATGAAGAGGCACAGCAACTTCTTGATATGCTAGCCAAGCAGCATCCGAAACTTGTGGAAGGATTAGTACCAGACATCCTTCCGTTAAGTACGGTAGTGAAAGTGCTGCAAACCTTATTGTTTGAGGGCGTGCCTATTCGCGATATGCGTACTATTGTACAAACGCTTAGTGAGTACGGTACACGTAGCCAAGACCCAGATGTACTGGTGTCTGCAGTGCGTATTGCCCTTAAGCGTCTAATTGTCCAAGAGATTACACAAGGGGCAAAAGAGATACCTGTCATAACCTTGGCGCCAGAGTTGGAACAGATGTTGCACCAGTCACTTCAAGCAGGTGGCGAAGATGGCGCTGGCATAGAACCAGGTCTGGCAGACAAGCTGCAGAAATCATTGCAGCAAGCCAGTCAGCAGCAAGAGTTAGAGGGAGAGCCTGCGGTACTCCTTACATCTGGCATGTTGCGACCCGTTCTGTCTCGCTTCTTAAAGTATTCTGTTGTTGGGCTTCATGTTCTTTCATACCAGGAAGTGCCTGACGACAAACAAATAAAAATAGTCAGTTCGGTCGGTCAATAATCTGACACTGGGTGATTGGAGAGGTTGCAATGAAAATTAGACGTTTCTTCGGCAAAGATATGCGTGAGGCGTTAAGCCAAGTTAAAGCTGAATTGGGCAGTGACGCTGTGATCATGTCAAATCGGAAGGTCGCTGACGGCATCGAACTTGTAGCAGCCTACGACAAAGAGCCGGAAGCCAAGCTTTTTACGCCTAAGGCGGCTGCGCAAACCGCTGCTAAAACACCTGGTCAAAAGGCAGTGCCTAGCCTAAGCGAAATTATTGGTGACGACGGCCCTGACAGCTTAAAAGCATTGCTTGAAAAGCAACACAGTGGAACTAATAGTGTGGCGAGTCCCGCGAAATCTAATCAACCAATGACAACAAACGCTAAGCACGCCAATGAAATTGCTTCGCACTTAGACTTTTCAGAGGCGTTTATTGACGATATAGAAAATCAATCATTTGGTGAAGATACTGTTAGTCAACACGCTTTCCCAGAACATCAAGCTTCAAGCATAGGCGAAACGCCGGTATCTCAGTCGGCAGAACTTGCACAAATCAAAGAAGAGTTAGCTTCACTTCGCGACGTATTACAGTATCAAGTTGCCGACTTAATGGAAGCGAAGAACAAGCGTCAAAAACCTGTTCATCAATACCTAGTCACGCGATTAACTGATATGGGGTTAAGTAGCGCGCTAGCAACACAGCTTTTAAGTTATACACCGGCCCACTACAACGAACGTGACGCATGGGTTTATCTTCTTAACCTATTGGCTAATCGCATAAATGTTACTGGTAACGATATACTTAACGCACAAGGTGCTGTTGCACTCGTAGGGCCAACGGGTACGGGTAAAACAACCACTGTTGCAAAGTTAGCCGCTCGCTATGCGCAGAAATACGGTGCAGAGTCGGTGGCTATGATAACCATTGATACGTATAGAATTGCAGCCTATGAGCAGCTAGCGACATACGGAAAAATTATTGGCTGTACTGTGCGAAAAGCGCAAACTAGTGAAGAACTTGCAGATTTATTGTTCCAACTTCGCCATAAGCGACTAGTATTGATTGATACAGCAGGTTTTAGTCAACGTGATAGTCGATTAATTAAGCAAATTAAGCAGTTCGACAACGGCCAAATGCCAAAAGTAAAAAAATATTTGGTAGCGCAAGCTAATACGCAATACCCTGCTTTGCAGAGAATTATTCAAGCGTATGATGATATTGAACTAAGTGGCTGTATTTTCACAAAGTTAGATGAGTGCTACTCTTTGGGAGAGGTGCTTAGTGCAGCAGTTGAATACCAACTTCCGGTTAGTTATGTCACCGATGGTCAAAAAGTGCCTGAAGACATTAAGATTGCAGAAGCGAAATCTTTGGTTTCCGCTGCTGCAAAGCTTTATAAAAAGTACGGTTTGAATCATACTAGTGGTAACAACGCAATTAAAACAGCATAAGCAGTATGATTGACGATCAAGCGAGTAGCTTAAGAAAAATGAAGCAATCACGGTTAATCAAAGTAATCGCCGTCACTGGTGGTAAAGGTGGCGTAGGTAAAACGAACATTACACTTAACACCGCTATCGCGATGGCGAAGCAGGGTAAGCGAGTAATGGTTCTTGACGCCGACCTTGGCCTTGCCAACGTAGATGTGATGTTAGGGCTAAGGGTTGAGAAAAATCTATCTCATGTACTCTCTGGAGAATGCACGTTGGACGAAGTGCTAGTGACCGGTCCTCACGGCATTAAGATTGCGCCTGCCACATCAGGCACGCAGTCAATGGCAGAGCTTTCACCAACGCAACACGCTGGTTTAATCAGAGCGTTTAGCGAATTACGGTCTCAGATAGATGTGCTTATTGTCGACACCGCGGCAGGCATATCAGATATGGTATTGAGCTTCTCAAAGGCCTCACAAGATATTATGGTCGTCGTATGCGATGAGCCAACATCTTTAACAGATGCCTACGCACTAATAAAAATTCTTAACCGCGAGCACGGTGTTTTTCGTTTTAAAGTCGTAGCCAATATGGTGCGCGATGTGCGTGAAGGTCAGGAATTATTTAGCAAATTAAGCAAAGTGACAGGGCGTTTTCTCGATGTTGCACTAGAATTAGTGGCGACAGTGCCCTTCGACGAGAATATTCGCAAGGCGGTGCGCAAGCAAACGGCTATTGTTGACGCCTTTCCAGGTTCTCCGGCAGCAGTAGCGATAACTAAGTTGGCAAGTAAAGCACTTACGTGGCCAATTCCAGCGCAGCCCGGTGGCCACTTAGAATTTTTCATTGAACAATTAGTTGCAGAAAAAGCCGTAGGAAGTCAGCGTTGAACAGCAAGGCAGCCGCTTATCAACAACAAACAGATAAATCGCAGTTAGTCGAAAGACATGCGCCTCTGGTAAAGCGAATTGCGCATCATTTGATTGCGCGACTGCCTGCCAGCGTACTTGTTGATGACCTTATTCAATCAGGCATGATTGGGTTGCTAGAGGCCGCTCGAAACTTTGACGGCTCTAAAGGCGCAAGTTTCGAAACCTTCGCAGGAATTCGAATTCGTGGTGCCATGCTCGACGAGATACGAAAAGGTGATTGGACCCCGCGTTCTGTTCACCGTAACGGCCGCGCCATAACGGAAGCGATATCTCAAGTAGAGAGCGAGACAGGGCGCGATGCACGAGATTCAGATATTGCTGACAAGCTTAACGTAAGCTTGCAGGATTATCACCAGATGCTTAATGAAGTAAATGCCGGAAAGCTAGTGGGTATTGAAGATTTAGGTGTGTCGGAAGATGTTATTACTACTGAACAAAGTAGAGGCAGTGACGCACCGTTAGAAGATTTAATGCAGGGTGCTTTTCAAAAAGCGCTTGCCCATGCAATTACGACATTACCTGAGCGAGAAGCGATTGTACTTTCACTTTATTACGATGAAGAACTAAACTTAAGAGAAATAGGCGAAGTTCTTGATGTAAGTGAGTCGAGAGTCAGTCAAATTCATAGTCAAGCCATGTTAAAACTCAAATCACGAATGAAGTCGTGGCAAGCTGACGAAGAATAGAGATTAATAACAATTAACCCCTCACTGGAGGCTATTTTGGACAAAAGCATGAAAATTCTCGTGGTCGATGACTTTTCTACCATGAGACGAATCATCAAAAACCTGCTAAAAGATTTGGGTTTTGCCAACATCCAGGAAGCGGATGACGGAAGCACTGCATTACCTATGTTACAACAGGGCGATTTCGACTTTGTTGTGACCGATTGGAATATGCCTGGTATGCAGGGCATCGATTTGCTTCGCGCTATAAGAGCAGACGATAAGCTTAAGCATTTGCCTGTGCTTATGGTTACTGCGGAAGCGAAAAAAGAGCAAATCGTTGCAGCGGCGCAAGCAGGTGTAAATGGTTACGTTGTAAAGCCGTTCACAGCAGCAACACTAAAAGAAAAATTAGATAAAATATTCGAACGTTTAGGTTGATCCAGACGCTCACCAGATAAATGAGGTTTACTGGATGACAACGAATGTAAACGTTCCAATATCGTTAGAGGAAGCAAAACAACTTGTCGCCTTTCTTGAAGAAGGCGATAAGACTTCAGCTAGCGCACTACTTGAAGCCGTCTCAATGAAAGAAAACGTTGAGTTGTTTGCTGAAGTAGGTAAATTGACGCGTCAACTCCACGACGCGTTGAATAACTTTCAAATAGACGACCGCATCAAAAATTTAGCTACAGATGACATTCCTGATGCGCAGTCCCGCCTTACCTACGTAATTGAAGAAACTGAAAAAGCTGCTAATACTACTATGGATGCCGTTGAGGCGAGCATGCCGATAGCAGAAATGCTGTCGGAGCGGATCGAAAAGGTCATGCCAGAGTGGAAGAAGCTTATGAATCGCCAAATCGAACTTGGTGAATTTAAGGCTTTATGCGCAGACTTAGACGAATTATTGGAAGAAGGTTCGGCTCAGTCAGCTAAACTTACACAATTGCTTACCGAAGTTTTGATGGCACAGGGCTATCAAGACTTAACAGGGCAGGTTATTCGTCGCGTTATCGACCTTGTAAAAGAGGTAGAAGATAGTCTTGTAAACATGCTTACCATGTTTGGGGAACGCGACGGTACAGAACACACTAAACCATCTAGCGTTAAGGCCGATAAGGTTGATGGTGTAGAGGCGGAAGGCCCAATCATTGATGCTGATCAACGGGACGATGTCGTTTCAGGTCAAGATGATGTAGATGATCTTCTGTCTAGCTTAGGTTTTTAGGGGAGCGGGCGCATGTCGTTTGATGTTGACGAGGATATATTACAGGACTTTTTGGTTGAGGCCGGAGAGATACTTGAACAATTACAAGAACAGCTCGTTGATCTTGAGAACAATCCTGAAGACGCGGATTTATTAAATGCAATTTTCCGTGGCTATCACACAGTAAAAGGCGGAGCGGGCTTCCTTTCTCTTACTGAGTTAGTTGAAATTTGTCACGGTGCCGAAAACGTTTTTGACGTAATGCGCAATGGCCAAAGAACGCTAACACCTGAATTAATGGATATTATTTTGCAGGCCACGGATGTGGTCGTTGAAATGTTCGAGCGCGTAAAAGCGCGCGATCCATTGGAGCCTGCAGATGCGCATCTAGTGGACGTTTTACACAAATTAAGCCGCCCAGAATCTCCAGATGAAAACATATTCGAGAACGCCAGTACGCCCGCTGCCGAGCCAGAGGTGGTTGCTGAAGAGCCCGAGTTAGTTATAGAAGAGCCTGCGCCTTCAACGACGGACGTGGGTGACAGTAGCGGTGGTATTGACGAAATAACTGAAGATGAGTTTGAGGCACTTCTCGATGAACTTCATGGCTCTGGTGCGCCAGGGCAGTCAGCACCAGCAAAAAGCGAACCTGCTAAGTCACCAGTGCCGGCGGCGAGTTCTGATAGCGATGATATTACCGACGAAGAGTTCGAAGCACTGTTAGACGACCTTCACGGAAAAGGTAAATTTGGCGGTGAAGAAAAAGCGGCGGCTGCGCCAGCTCCAGCATCTGCAACGCCATCTTCATCAGCAACCAGCGCAGGTGACGAAGAAATTACCGACGATGAATTCGAAGCGCTACTTGATCAGTTACATGGTTCTGGCCAGGGGCCGACTAAGCAGGGCGCGGCGACAACGTCGCCAGAGCCTCTTGTAGATAAAGCAGCAACAGAAGCTGTTCAGAAAGCAAAACAAGCTGCGCCAGCCGCGCCTAAAGCGACACCAGCGCCAGCCAAAACAAGCGCTCCTGCTGCGCCCAAAGCAGCACCTAAAAAAGATGATAAGAAAGCGAGCCCAGCAGCACCTCCTGCAGAGACCACTGTACGTGTAGATACTAAGCGCCTAGACCAAATAATGAATATGGTCGGTGAGCTAGTTTTGGTTAGAAATAGACTCATTAGCTTAGGTATCAATAGCAACGACGAGAGCATGTCAAAAGCTATCGCCAACTTAGATGTGGTAACGGGTGACTTGCAAGGTGCGGTAATGAAAACCCGCATGCAGCCTATCAAGAAGGTGTTTGGTCGCTTCCCTCGTGTTGTTCGAGACCTCGCAAGAAGCTTAAAGAAAGAAATTACCTTAGAGCTGGTCGGTGAAGAAACCGATTTAGATAAAAACTTGGTTGAAGCTCTGGCCGATCCCCTAGTGCATTTGGTGAGAAACTCCGTCGACCATGGTATTGAGATGCCGGATGACCGCGCTGCAGCGGGTAAACCGCGCATGGGTACGGTTCAGCTATCGGCATCTCAAGAAGGCGACCACATTCTTCTTACTATCGAAGATGATGGTAAGGGAATGGATGCCGAGAAGCTAAAAGAGATCGCTATTAGTCGTGGTGTACTAGACGCGGATGCTGCAGCACGAATGTCAGATGTTGAAGCGTTCAATCTTATATTTGCACCAGGCTTTTCCACTAAAACTGAAATTAGTGATATTTCTGGTCGTGGTGTGGGTATGGACGTGGTTAAGACCAAAATTAACCAGCTTAACGGTACGGTTAATATCGATTCGCAGCTAGGAAAAGGCACGCGACTGGATATTAAAGTTCCGCTAACGCTAGCCATTCTACCCACATTAATGATTGTTGTAGGAAAACAGACCTTTGCGTTACCATTAGGTGCGGTGAACGAAATAATAAATATGGACATCAAGAAGACCAATACGGTCGATGGCCAATTAACAATGATAGTTCGTTCAAAAGCAATTCCTTTGTTTTTCCTTGGCGAATGGCTAATCCGAGGCCCCAAAAATATCGATAAAGAAAAGGGGCATGTTGTTGTAGTACAAATTGGTACACAGCAAGTCGGGTTTGTCGTAGACGCGCTGATAGGCCAGGAAGAAGTGGTTATCAAACCGTTGGATGCATTGTTGCAAGGAACGCCTGGTATGGCGGGAGCTACAATTACGTCAGACGGTGGAATTGCACTAATTTTAGATATTCCGAGCCTGCTAAAACGGTACGCGCGTAAACCCATCAAGTAAGGCGATGAATTAACAGGAATGATAATCCATGGTCTTTAAAGTCCTAGTCGTGGACGACTCGACCTTTTATCGCCGTCGAGTAAGAGAAATACTCGATGGTGATAGAGAACTTGAAGTTGTCGGGGAAGCGAGAAACGGGCGTGATGCACTCGACAAAGCCGAGGCGCTTAAACCCGATGTAATAACCATGGACGTTGAAATGCCAGTTATGGATGGTATTTCGGCTGTGAAGGTTATTATGGATAAACGTCCTACGCCTATTTTAATGTTCTCTTCATTAACGCATCACGGCGCCCAAGCGACGCTTGACGCGTTAGAAGCGGGCGCGCTAGATTTTTTACCCAAAAAATTCGAAGACATCGCTCAAGACAGAAAAGATGCTTCGCGGCTACTTTGTACTAAAGTCAGGTTGATAGCGCGAAGAGGACTGGGTTTGAAGCGCCCATCCTTTCGCAATATTGAGTCCAGAAAACTTCCTGATAACGCGCCTAAACAAGCGTTTTTCAAAACGTCGGGTTTACTTTCTGGTCATAAAGACGCGGCCAAGCAGCCTACCGTTTCGTCTGTAAGACCAACAGGGAAGCAGTATAAATGTTTGGCAATAGGGGCATCAACAGGTGGGCCTGTAGCACTTCAAAAAGTGCTTTCTCCGCTACCCGGAGACTTCCCGTACCCCATTTTACTTGTACAACACATGCCGGGAACCTTCACTACCGCATTTGCACAGCGCTTAGACAGTAATTGCAAGATTGCTGTAAAGGAAGCTGAGCAAGGCGATATTTTGAAGCCTGGACATGCTTACCTCGCACCCGGGGGCAAGCAAATGCTTATTGAGTCTATCGGAAGCAACAAGCGGATATCGATTGTAGATGCAAGCCAGGCAGATAAAGTGAACTACAAGCCAAGTGTAGACCTTACGTTTAGCTCGTTAGCTAGAGCCTATGGTGGAGATGTATTAGGAGTCATACTAACGGGTATGGGTGCTGACGGTAGGGAAGGCTGTCGACTACTTAAAGATAAAGGTGCGACTATTTGGGCGCAAGACCAAGACTCCTGTGTAGTTTACGGTATGCCTCAAGCTGTCGCCGCGGCCAACATATCGAGTAAGAATATTAGTATCGATGATATGAGCAGTTGCGTTCAAACCGAAATGCGATAGCAGTTTGAATAGTAATGGAACAGCAATTATGAAAGTGTGGACGGTAGCAAATCAAAAAGGCGGGGTAGGTAAGACCACTACAACCGTCAGCCTTGGCGGCTTGCTGGCTCAAAAGGGCAAGCGAGTGCTTATGATTGATACTGATCCACACGCATCGCTGAGCTATTACTTTGGTATTGATGCTGAGGCGACAAGTCATTCAGTTTACGACATTTTTATTAAGTCTAATGAGATTTCTGCCGATAACGTAATGGATTGTCTTTGCCCTACAAAGCTTGATAATTTGTATGTGCTACCAGCGACTATGGCTCTAGCGACGCTAGACAGAACCATGGGAAGCGAACAGGGTATGGGCTTAGTGTTGAAAAAAGCACTCGCTACAATATCCGGTGAATTCGACGTTGCTATTATCGACTGTCCTCCGGTTTTAGGGGTGCTGATGGTAAATGCACTAGCGGCATGCGATAAAGTGATTGTGCCGACTCAGACAGAGTATTTAGCACTTAAAGGTTTGGATAGGATGATCCGTACTATGGAAATCATGGGGCGTTCGTTAAATAAGTCCTTTGACACCCTGATTATTCCAACTATGTTTGATAAGCGTACAAACGCCGCGTTGGCGTCAAGAAAACGATTAATGAGTGATTACGGGGAGCGCGTCTGGGAAGGTGTGATTCCGGTTGATACGCACTTTAGAGATGCAAGTTTGGTACAGCTTCCGATCTCTGCTGCGTATCCAAAGACGAGAGGTGTAAATGCCTACGAGAAACTGTTAGCCGTATTGGAGAAATAACAAAAGCATGAGCAAGCAATCGCCATTTGCCCGTGAAGAAGTAATGGAGGCATACTTAGATAGCCTTCTTAAAGAGCCAGAAACACCTGAAGATGTGACTGCGCGCACGGCAAAATTGCTTGAGCAGGCTTCTCAGCAGATGGCTGAATCAGCGCTTGTTTCAACCGTTGAAAAAAGTGAGCCTCCAACGAGTGAGCAGGAGGCGATAGCGGAAAAGGTTACATCGTTAATTGAAACGCAAAAAGTCGAGACGGTTGATGGTAAACAGCAACAGTTTTACGCTGAAACTTCAGCAGCGCAAGAACAAGACGAGGTATTAGGTCGAAGTCCAATATCAAAAGTTCCACTAAAGGATACTCTCGGCTTTCGCTTTCAGGCGCTATTCTTTGAGGTGGCGGGATTAACACTAGCGGTGCCATTAACATCGCTAGGTGGTATACACCAAATTGAAAAAATAGGCCCTTTATTTGGAAAACCTGACTGGTTTATGGGTGTAATGTTGCACAGAGAGTCTAAACTAAGTGTTGTTGACTCTGCAAAATGGGTAATGCCGGAAAAATATGACGAAAACCTCGCACAATCACTTAACTACCGATATCTTATAATGTTAGGAGAGAGTGCGTGGGGATTAGCAAGCGAAAAGCTTGTAAATACAGTCAATTTGACTACCGATGATGTTAAATGGCGCGAGTCCACAGGTAAGCGTCCCTGGTTAGCAGGGATGGTTAAAGAAAAAATGTGCGCGTTAATTGACGTTGAAGAATTAATATCTATGCTTAACAAAGGCTTAGGCAGTAACGACCAGACGCCATAGTATTGGGAGCCAGGTTCATGAGCGACGAAAGAATGAATAATAATGCTACCGACAGCAACGACGAAGTCCTTCAATGGGTGACGTATCGCTTAGGTGAAGAAACTTACGGTATTAACGTAATGCAAGTACAAGAAGTCTTGCGTTATACCGAAATAGCCCCTGTACCCGGTGCACCAGACTATGTGCTTGGTATTATAAATTTGCGTGGCAACGTGGTGACTGTCATCGATACCCGTGCTCGTTTTGGACTACCTCCGACGGAAATCACGGACAATACACGTATAGTGATCATTGAGTCCGACGAACAGGTTGTCGGTATTTTGGTGGATAGTGTAGCCGAAGTGGTGTATCTGAAATCTTCAGAAATTGATAGTGCGCCTAACGTTGGTACTGAAGAAAGTGCCAAGTTTATTCAAGGCGTTAGCAACCGCGATGGCGAACTGCTTATCCTAGTCGACCTCAATAAATTGCTAAGCGACGAAGAGTGGGATGAGCTTAGTAATATATAGATAATGAATAGGCGGTATCGGTTGTCTATACCGCCAACACTTTCCCAAGGGTTACGTCCATGGATTGGCAGCTTGCTGCACCTACCTTACTAGAACTCATACTGTGTATTCTCGTAGTTATACTCGTCGCCACGATGGGTGTGCTGTATTCGCACATAAACAAGTTGCGTTCTGCATTAAGCGAAAGCGAACATGCTAACGCAGAGGCTATTGCCCGTGCTGAAGCGCTCGCTAAAAATGCGAACAACCAACAGAACGAGGCACAAGCACGCGCATTGGTCATCACCCGCCATCTTCAAGAGCTAGACGAAAAGCAAACTGATATAGAAAATCAGCTTCGTGAGCTCAAGCTACAAGACCCTTCATTGCGTTTATATCAGCGTGCTGCAGACTTAGTTAAGCAAGGCGCCAGTATTGACGAAATTATTGAAGCCTGTGACATTCCTCGTGCTGAAGCTGAAATGTTAGTGATGGTGCATAAGCAAAATAGCTAACATTTT
This sequence comes from Alteromonas alvinellae, assembly GCF_902705805.1. Taxonomy (NCBI): domain Bacteria; kingdom Pseudomonadati; phylum Pseudomonadota; class Gammaproteobacteria; order Alteromonadales; family Alteromonadaceae; genus Alteromonas; species Alteromonas alvinellae. Next base: position 12,482 of record NZ_CACSIH010000021.1, read on the forward strand.
TCCCACCAGATGAAAAAACGTTTAGACGTCTAGACGTAAAGATGTTGACATATCGCCAGTTATAGACACAATACAGATATTGGAATTTATCACTGGAGTCCTCTATGCCAATTCGTATTCCTGAGCAGTTACCCGCGCAGAATGTACTACTAGGTGAAAACATTTTTACCATGGACATGGACAGGGCTGCCAATCAGGATATTCGTCCTCTTGAAGTCGGCATTCTTAATTTAATGCCGAACAAGATAGAAACAGAAGTACAGTTACTTCGCCTGTTATCGAATACGCCGCTACAAATAAACGTAGACTTGATTAGAATTGATAATCAAGCACCCAAAAATACTCCACAGTCACACATGGATGCCTTCTATCACGACTTTTCAGCGGTCGCGAACAAAAAATACGATGGGCTTATAGTAACCGGTGCGCCTCTTGCGCTTATCGATTATGAAGAGGTGAAGTACTGGGACACTATGACCACCATACTGGAATGGGCGCAGCGACACGTTAACTCTACTCTGTATTTATGTTGGGCTGCCCATGCGGCTATGTATCACTTCTATGGTATAACCCGAGAGATCAGAAACGAAAAATTTTCCGGTGTTTTTAAGCATAAAGTGAACGATCCTCACAATGAACTATTGAGAGGTTTTGACCCCACGTTTTACGCTCCGCACTCTCGATATGGGCACATCAATACCTCGCTATATAACAGTGTTGATGGGCTCAGTGTTGTGGCAGAATCTGACGATGTGGGTGCGTATATTGTGGCGTCAGAAGACAAGCGAATGGTGTTTGTAACAGGCCATCCAGAATACGATCCAGATACGCTCAAAGACGAATATTTACGCGATATTGCGGCGGGACAAACGCCGGCAATGCCGAAAAACTATTTTGAAGGGGATGATCCAGCCAAGTCTCCTATAGTACAGTGGCGCTCGCACGGCAGCCTATTGTTTACGAACTGGCTGAATTATTATGTCTATCAGACCACGCCTTACGATTTAAGTCAGCTTGCTGAAAAGTCACAGCCAAAGAGGTAGCACGTGAGCCAAAGACCAATTTCTAGCGCGCAGGCATCGCTTACAGAAGCCGCTCAAAAACGCATTCTTATTTTAGACGGTGCCATGGGCACCATGATCCAGCGCCACAAGTTAGAAGAAGAAGATTATCGCGGAACGCAGTTTGCCGACTGGCACTGCGATGTTAAGGGTAACAATGATTTGTTGGTCCTAACCCAGCCCGATATTATTTATCAAATCCATTGCGATTATTTTGAAGCTGGTGCGGACATTATTGAAACGAATACGTTTAATGCTACGACTATCGCTATGGCCGATTACGATATGCAGGCTCAATCCCGTGATATTAATTTAGCTGCAGCTAAATTGGCGCGTAAAGCAGCAGACGAATTCACAGCGAAAACACCTGATAAACCCCGTTTTGTTGCCGGCGTATTAGGGCCAACAAACCGCACGGCGTCTATTTCACCTGATGTTAATGACCCAGGTAAGCGCAATGTCACGTTTGACGAATTAGTAGAGGCCTATAGTGAGTCTACCGAAGCGCTCATTGAAGGCGGTGCAGATTTAATCATGCTGGAAACCATCTTCGATACACTTAATGCGAAAGCGGCAGCCTATGCGGTAGAGTCGGTTTTTGAAAAGCTAGGTATATCGCTGCCCGTTATGGTGTCTGGCACGATTACCGATGCCTCAGGGCGCACACTGTCTGGTCAAACCGCGGAAGCGTTTTATTATTCCATGCGACACATCAGTCCATTCTCATTCGGCTTAAACTGTGCTCTTGGGCCAGACTTACTGCGCCAATACGTAGATGAAGTTGCTACTGTTAGTGAGTGCTTAATTTCAGCGCACCCTAACGCTGGTTTACCCAACGAGTTTGGTGAATACGACATGGAAGGCCCTGAAATGGCCGAGCACATCAAAGAATGGGCGCAGTCAGGGCTAGTGAATATCGTAGGTGGCTGCTGCGGCAGTACACCAGAACACATTCGCGATATTGCTAACGCGGTAAATGGGATTGCGCCAAGAAAAGTGCCAAAGTTTGAACCCAAAATGCGTTTGTCAGGCCTAGAGCCGTTTGTACACTAGGAGGGCATAATGAGCGCAGAATTTTCTACATTTATTAATATCGGTGAGCGCACCAACGTTACAGGCTCTGCTCGCTTTAAACGACTTATTCTTGAAGGTGATTATGAAACCGCGCTTGATGTCGCAAGACAGCAGGTAGAAAACGGTGCCCAAATCATTGATATCAATATGGATGAGGCTATGCTTGATTCTAAGCAGGCCATGATCACCTTTTTAAACCTGATAGCCTCTGAGCCAGATATTAGCCGAGTTCCCATTATGATCGACTCGTCTAAATGGGAGATTATCGAAGCAGGGCTTAAGTGTGTGCAGGGCAAAGCGATTGTTAACTCTATTAGCTTAAAAGAAGGGGAAGAGATCTTCTTAAACCAAGCTAAGCTAATAAAGCGCTATGGTGCTGCAACCGTAGTGATGGCCTTCGATGAGACCGGCCAGGCCGATACACAAGCACGCAAAGTTGAGATTTGTCAGCGTAGTTACAAGCTGCTGACAGAAGAAGTCGGCTTTCCTCCTGAAGATATTATTTTTGACCCTAACATTTTCGCAGTAGCGACGGGTATTGAGGAGCACGATAACTACGCGGTTGATTTCATTGAAGCTACCCGAGAAATACGTAAAACCTGTCCGTACTCACATATTTCCGGCGGCCTTTCTAATATTTCGTTCTCGTTCAGAGGGAACAACCCGGTTCGCGAAGCTATGCACTCGGTATTCCTATATCACGCTATTCGAGCCGGTATGGATATGGCTATTGTGAATGCAGGTCAGCTAGAAGTATACGACGAAATACCCGCTGAATTGCGCGATGCGGTTGAAGACGTGATTTTAAACCGCAGAAGTGATGCTACTGAACGCTTACTCGATATTGCACCGAACTATCAAGGCGACGGTAAAGCGGCCGCGAAGGAAGATTTATCCTGGCGCGAGCAAGAAGTGAATAAGCGCTTAGAGCATGCGCTTGTTAAAGGCATTACCGATTACATCATTGAAGATACTGAAGAAGCGCGTCAACAAGCTGAGCGTCCGTTACATGTTATTGAAGGGCCGTTAATGGACGGCATGAACGTAGTAGGGGATTTGTTCGGTGAAGGTAAGATGTTCCTTCCGCAGGTAGTAAAGTCGGCCCGTGTAATGAAAAAAGCGGTTGCCCATTTACAGCCTTTTATTGAACAAGAAAAGTCAGACGATGCGAAAAGCAACGGTAAAATTCTTCTCGCTACGGTAAAAGGTGACGTTCACGATATCGGTAAAAATATCGTAGGCGTGGTACTTCAGTGCAATAACTTTGAAGTGATTGATCTTGGCGTAATGGTGCCAGCGGCGACAATCTTACAAACCGCTAAAGATGAAAACGTTGATATGATAGGCCTGTCGGGCCTTATTACACCTTCACTAGATGAAATGGTTCACGTTGCCAAAGAAATGGAGCGTCAGGGCTTTGATATCCCGCTGCTTATTGGCGGGGGGGCTACGTCTAAAGCGCACACTGCGGTAAAAATTGAACAAAACTACCATGCGCCTGTAGCCTATGTTCCAAATGCTAGTAGAGCAGTAGGCGTATGTCAGCGCCTTCTAAACAAAACGTCCCGCGAGATTTACGCGCAGGAATTGGCAAAAGAATACGATACGGTACGTGAACAGCACGCCCGTAAAAAGCCGCGCAGCAAGCCGGTGACATTAGCTCAAGCCAGAGAAAACGCTTTTAAGCCAGATTTTACGACTTTACCAGTAAAACCTGCGAACCTAGGTGTAACACCGGTAACCGCCGATTTGGCTACGCTGCGCAACTACATTGATTGGACGCCATTTTTCTTAACCTGGTCTTTGGCAGGCAAGTACCCACGTATACTTGAAGATGAGGTGGTGGGAGAGCAGGCACAGTCACTGTTTAACGACGCCAACGCCATGCTGGATAAAATTATCGAAGAGAACAGCCTTCAGGCGAAAGGCGTTATCGGCTTGTTTCCTGCCAATCGCGTTAATGACGATGTTGAAATTTATACCGATGAGTCGAGAAACCAAGTTCAAGGTGTTGCCCATCACTTGCGTCAGCAAACCCTAAAAGACAAATTCGCTAATTATTGTTTAGCAGACTTTGTAGCTGAAAAGTCGAGTGGCATAAATGATTATGTGGGCGCTTTTGCCGTTACCGGTGGTATAGGGGAAGACGAGCTTGCTGATAGCTATATTCAGACTGGCGATGACTACAACGGTATTATGGTTAAAGCGGTGGCAGACAGGCTTGCCGAAGCGTTTGCGGAATATCTGCACGAGCAAGTGCGTAAGCACTATTGGGGCTACGCCGCTAACGAATCACTGAGTAACGAAGAACTTATCCGCGAAAAATATCAGGGCATTAGACCGGCACCAGGCTACGCTGCGTGTCCAGAACACACCGAAAAGCAGCTTATTTGGGATTTATTGTCAGCAGAGCAGCATACAGGTATGAAGCTTACGGAAAGTTACGCCATGTGGCCGGGGGCGTCAGTATCGGGTTGGTATTTTGCTCACCCTGATGCCAAATACTTTGCTGTCGCCAAAATTCAAGCCGACCAAGTAGAGGATTACGCCACACGTAAAGGCTGGACCTTGGAAGAAGCTGAAAAGTGGTTGGGTCCAAACTTAAGTGATTAATGCTGATTAGGCAGGTAACGTGTATGCAAATCGAAAAGCCTTTTAGTCAGGCTTGTGAGAACAACAAGCGCGCCATTTTGAGCGTGCTTGAACGTAAATTTGCCAATTGCCGACAGGTATTAGAGATAGGGAGTGGAACAGGTCAGCACGCCGTATTTTTGGCTGAGCATTTGCCCCATCTTATTTGGCACACAAGCGACCAACCACACTATCACGAAGGCATTGCCGCGTGGCTGAGTGATTCAAATACGGGGAATGTGAAACCTCCCATTGCATTCACCGTTGGGCAAGATGACTTTCCCAACCTCGACATAGACGGCATTTTTACGGCAAACACCGCGCATATCATGCAAAAAGAAGAGGTGAAGCTACTAATGGAATCAGTAGCGTTGCACTTACCCAAAGGGGGCGTATTCTGTCAGTATGGCCCTTTTACACATAGTGGTAGGTTTACTTCTGAAAGTAACCAAGCCTTCCATACTTCGCTTTTAGCGCGTGGTTATGGTGGCTACCGCGATATCAATGAGCTTACTGCTTGGGCAGGCGAGTTAAGCTTGCAAGACATTATCGACATGCCCGCCAATAACCATATGCTTATTTGGCAAAAACGCTAGAAAAGCATCTCTTGCATCAATGAAAGGAGTAGCTATGAGCTTTAAAGTAAACCATTATTTCGACAATAAAGTGAGCTCGATTGGGTTTGAATCTGCAAACGGCCCCTGCACCTCGGGTGTGATGTCTCCGGGTGAATACACATTTTCTACCTCTCAAAAAGAGCTAATGAAAGTGGTAGAAGGTGAGCTAGTTGTGAAGCTTCCGGGAAGTGACGAATGGCAATCTTTTGCTACAGGCAGCAGCTTTAATGTACCCGCCGATGCTTCTTTTGACGTAAAAGTGTCTACGCCTACCGCTTATCTTTGCTTTTACAGCTAATTCTTAAAAGCGTTTAATTCACTCTGTATTTGAACTTTCGTAGAATTGACTTTCAGAGGTTGTAAAATTTCTCTGTATATCTCAAAGTATTAGAAGTGCAAGCGAGCTTGGCTCACTTGCGCTTTTATACTAATAAAACTAAACCTGAAATGTGTGCGAATTATCAGGGCCTGTTGACCTTTGATGTACGAATTTTGTACTAAATGGAAGCCTTTTAATCGCGAAACAGTCCTGCAAGCCTAGCGGGC
>NZ_CACSIH010000022.1:0-1706 GCF_902705805.1 Alteromonas alvinellae
GACCACACCAATAAATGGCTGCGGAGGTGGGTTACTACTTATAAGTGTGGCAAATTAGGTAAATATCGTACATTTAATACGGAACAGCCCTGATATGGCCATCAAAAACGAAATTACTATTCTCACGAGAGCAGAACAGGCAGATCTTTATTCCCCACCCATTTTTTCAATCGAAGAACAACGTCTGTACTTTTCTCTGAACGATGCGGAATTGGCAGTTTTTCGGTCAATTCGTCTCAGAGCTCATAGATGTTACTTTGTCGCGATTTTGGGATACTTCAAATCAAAGCCCGTCATCCTAGATATCGCTTACTCGCAGGTTTCTAAGGATTTAATGTTCATCAGTAAAGAGCTGCTTGGCGGCAAGGGGCTCAGACCATTCACTCCCTCACAAAAACAAAAAGATCGACTCTACGCAAAAGTATTAGACCTTGCTGGTTATCACAAATGGGACGAAAGTCAGCACTTCAATTCTCTTTTCGACCACCTTGTTCAGGTGGGCAATGCCTGGCTGGAGCCGCGTTACCTCTTTGATACTGCTATTGAATTCCTAACCAGTCACAGCATTGCTATCCCTAGGTACACCGTACTCCAGAGACTGATAAGCAGAGCGATGCAGCAGGTCAGAAAAGACCTGGCGCACCAACTTAATCAACTCACCAGTCCTGAACTTCACGTCTTTCTGGACAGCATAACAGCCATTGATGACGGACTAAGCCTGAACCAGCTCAGAGGCGGTGCAAAAAGTCTGACCGTACCTGAACTTAAAAAAGAGCTTGCCCTTTATCATCAGTTAGCGCCATGGCGCACGCAAATCAATGGCGTTATCGATGGGCTTAATCTGTCTCTTAAAAATCGACAACACTTCGGTGAGCTCATCAACTATTACGGTAGTAAACTCAAACGATTCAAACGCGCACAGCAGCATCTATGGTTGCTATGTCACCTGACAGAGCGGATACAACTGGCACTGGAACGGTTAACTGATGGGTTCATTTACCATATCCGCAAGCAACAAGAAGCTGCCAACACCTTTGCACAACAAGCAGTGTTCCTGTCCTGGCAGTCAGCCGCGGACAATGTCACGAAAGCGGCAGAGTTACTGCATCTGTTTGTGGATGAGAACATTGATGATAATCAACCCTTCTCAGTAGTCAGACAACAGGCATTGAAGGTCATGAATGACAGGGATATCCAGACCCTCTGCCTTTACCTGAAAAAACAGAAACGGACCGTGGAAGAGTACCAGTGGCAACATTACGATGAACAATGCAATCTCCTGGAGCAACTGTTAAGGCAGGTGTTCTTGTGCCTTGAATGTGAGGCCGGTAAAGGCTCAGAAGCCGTCGTCGCCCAACTTCAACAGATGCAGACGGAAATCGCATTCGGTGGACCACTGAAGACGATGGATACGTCGCTCATCCCGAAAAAGCACCTCCCATGGTTGGTTAAACAGGATAACGTTAACCCGCAACGTTACGAATGGCTGCTCTACCGGCAGTTAACCTCACGACTGAATGGACGCATTTATTTGCCAAATGTTACCAAATACCGCGCACTGGAAGACGACCTGATCCCCCAGACATCGCAGGATACCTTGCTGGCCTCATCAACACTGGACAGACTAAAACAGCCCGCAGAGTTATTGTTACAGGAGAAACAACACCGGCTGGAAAGTGCACTCAAAGACGTTGCTCTCCATATTG
>NZ_CACSIH010000023.1:0-33690 GCF_902705805.1 Alteromonas alvinellae
GTAACAAAAAATTTAAAAAAAATATCTAAAAGAAAATATTAAGCTCTTACATACTTGCTCTGTGACTTGACATGGTATTGAATTAGCTTCCATGTATGTTATTTATTTTATATATAAATAATTAAAATTTTATGGAAGACGAAAAACGTATTGATAGAAATAAAGATTCAAAAATGATTGCAGATGATATTTTTGAAAAATTGGAGAAAATAGGTCTCAAAAAACTTGATTTTGAGCAAGAAAACTTACTAGGCTTAATAAATGAACTGAGATCTTCTTATCCAGAGCTAGATTATCATTTCCTTTACAATATTACTCTAGCAGACATATACAGAATTATGAATGAACATAACAGTTCATTTGAGTTTGATTTGACGGTATCAGAACCACTCACTGCCAAGTTGCAAATTGATAGTCCAGAAGTTGAAGCAGAGGATAAGAAAGAGAAAGGTATTCTGCTACTACTAGTCTTTTTGTTGTTTCTACATCAATCTCATCTAGTTCTCAACATCACATTTAAGAGAGATAAAAATAGGCTTGTAATACCATTTTATTCTTACTTCAGCTTTTTAAGCAGAAACTCAGTTCTAGTTACCAGTAACCAGAATCAGACATTCGGTTATGTTATATCTGTAGAATCAGTATTATATAGCTACTCGAAGAAAGAATATCACTTCAATGACCAGATAGACCGTTTACTCCAAAGAAAAATCAATGGAAAAAATCTATGCCCAGAATCACTGTTAAACCATCCTGTTGCATCAGATTTACAAAAGCATGAGACCCTTTACAAAAATAGCATGAAAATAGCAGAATCTTTGGCTGAGAGACTTGCTAACAAAAGATGTAATATTTTCAAACTAAACAGCAGGATAAGACTCTTTTGAATGTATAGATTTTTTGAAAATCATTAGATTAACAGAAGATTCTCAAGACCTTCATTAACGTATCATCGATACGTCACTTCAGAAAATAGATAGTTGAAATTTACCATTATCTATAACCTTTGTTTGAACATAAGCTTTTCTACGATTAAAACAAATCAAAACCGAGTGAGTACAAAAACCGACATCAAGGTTAAAGGGTTAATAGACTCTAAAGATCTCTAAAGTACTGTAGGACATGTTTAAGTATATGAAAATAAACGATAAAAATAAATTTCACAAGACACTGAAGGTGTTTCCTGAGAGACTAAAAGTGCTACTAGGGAGTCTAAAGTAGTTTTGGGAGAGAGTAAAAGAGTCAATGTGGGAGTGTTACGGTGCTTTTAAGGGGGCTTAAAAGTATTTATAAGATTTTTTACAGGTTGCTATTCCATTTTTTAAAAAAAGTGTTTTATTAAAGATATAAGAATGGAAAAGAGAGATGACTGAAAAAAAATTATTTATTAATAACCACCGTGAGACCGCCCACTATAGCTGCTTATTGTTCGCCCCTATTTTTATGCCAATAGCAAAAGGTTCTGCAAGAAAGCTCATTAAGATTAATGAGTTAAAGAGAACAAAACTGGAAAATATCTCATACAACGGAGAGCAGTTAGACATCAACCTAGATTTCAAATTGTACTCGTTGATTGCTTCAAGAGTTCAACAACAACAGTCTACAAAAATTTCATTCACCGAAAGGCAACTCATCGTCCTCGGACTGAAGAGAAAGCTAGAATCGCAACTTAAGCAGAAAGTAGAGAATAGACTGGGCGCGCTTCAAAAGGCTCAATTTCAGATAAATAGATTCGATGAGCACGGCAACAAGTTAACAGGCCGTTTTACAAGTTTGATAAAGTGTTTTGATTGGAACTATAGAAAAAAACAAATCAATATTGAAGTTGATGAAGACTTAGCAAACCTCAGTGTCTCCTACTATTCGAAAGAAAAAATTTACATAGATATTGTCAATCAACTGAGAACAGACCACGAAAAAGCGTTGTTCCTTTATTTGGAAACTAGAAAGTTTAAAGGTAACAAGAAAGGGGTTAATCACAATTTTGATTACTTAATTTCCAGAGTCGCTCCCAATTATAAAAGTAAAAATGACCAGAGAAAGGCGTTATTGAAAGCTATAAAGTCACTATCTACCATAGGCTACATAAATACATACTCCCTCAATAAGACCGAGATGGAGGATAGCGAATACGTTACAATCTTGGTTAATCATGACTTTGTTGACACTAATAGAGTTAGGGATTCGTTGTGCGATCATTAATGCGCATCAAGCCCTTAACTCATCATTCAACAACTTTTAAATAGCTAGAGTCGAGTACGGATACCTTGGATATACTATAATATAATCAATGATTTATTTTAATTTTAGCTATTGAATTAAATTTTAAATGTGGTTTCTTTAATAGAGTCTTACCGAGTTTGTCGTAAGACTTTATGGAGAAAAAAATGTATTTAAATTTTGGTATAAATAAAAGAGGAGAGTGGCAACACGTTTCCACAGTTAAAAGTGGTCTAACAAACCTTACCTGTCCTTATTGCGGAGGAGCATTGCTGGCTAAAAAAGGTCAAGTGAAGTCCCATCACTTCTCTCACAAGTTCGACACCTGTCTTGAATCAGTTGAAGCGGCTAAAGCTGCTACGCTGCCCACAATCGACAAATTTGAAATGCTCAGTTCAAAAGAACAAAAATATATGGATAGAAGGGAACGATATTCATCTGACAGAATATTTCGTTTCGAAGGCATGAATGAAGCAATATCTAATCTTGAGGCAATGGGGCTACTTGAAGTTAAAAAATCGATTTCTGATGACCTTGCTCAGTGTCAGAATATGTTGAAAGGGATAGACTCATCTTTGCTCGATGATGATGGTTGCCCGACAGATAAGCTAACAGCTATCGGTGATGTGTTCAGAACCTTTTCTGATATTAATGTTAGAAGCACTTGGCTACATGGAACGAAGCTTACTACGAGTATTAATAAATGTTATCACCAGAACAAGCTTAACAACCAGCACACTATTAGTGACTTTTTAAATGCTCAAGCGTTTTGGCTTCAGGCTCACTACGACAAGCAGTACCGCATAAATTCAGAGCATTCAAAGCTCATTCAGAAAAAAGTAGAGTCTTTTTCAAAGCAGCATCTCTACTTGTTCAAATTCAGTGCTCTCATAGAAGGCAATGAGACTACTTTTCTGAAAATCGGTATGACTACTCGATGTGCTGAGGAAAGGTTAAGAGAAGTGACTGCTGAACTGAAAAAGCATGGAAATGTTCACAATGCGGATGTATTGGCTTATGTGAAATATGCTGGACGAGTAGAGCCACTTTTACATTATTTTCATGCGAAAAATAGGTATAAATTAGCTAGTTTTAAAGAGTTGTTTAACACCAATATTGAATTCACGTTGCTTGAGCAGTTTAAATCTATAAATGAGCAAGAACCTTTGAAGCCATTTAAACTGAAGAGTAATTTACTTTGCCAGCAATCACTTCTAAATAAAGATACAGGCCGTAGAACAAAGTCACGTGAGGAACTCATCGAGGAGTATCCAGAGGTAGTTGAGTTACTAAAAGAAAATCTGAGTATACGCGATGTCGCACGACAAACAGGCAGGGCTAAAAATACAGTTCAAAAGGTGAAAACTGCACTTTTACATTGACAAAAGACAGTTTGAAAGCATCTCAGAAGTTTGAATACGATAAAAAAAACCTATAGTGCGCGGCTCGCCTGGAATAGAAAAATTAATCGAGGCAAAAAATTCAATTGAATAGTTCATTATAGGTAGTAAGCGTCCATGCCACTGATTTACCTAGTCGTTAATATTGTCAGGTTTGTCGTGATTAGGATTATTACGAGCATATTCAACACCATTACGCTTATAGATATGAGTGTCGGGATGCTTGCCTTGCTTTACTTCTTTTACAAGCTTAGAGCGGCTTATCTCGCCCCTGCCTTTTACTGAATAACTAGCATTACCACCTTTGGCACCACCGCCGTTGCCATTAATACTACTACCTTTAGCCATGTTGGCCTCCTGTTGATTTGTGTCATAGTCGTTATACACGTAAGGTCAGCATTGCAACCTGCTGATTCACCTCCTTTGGTGTATAATTTTACTGTTTGGGCATACAGTAATATTTCAAGGCTTTGGCGGATAAAAAACATTCAAAATTTCCCTTCGATCTTTGATATTGAATCGATATTTGATATTGTTTCATTATCTTTTTATGGGGAGTGAACCATGATATCTGGTATTAATGGTGGAAACTGTATTTTAAGCTCGATGGCGAGGACTAGAGTTGAAGACAACTTGATCAACAGTGCTGAAGTTATCGGTTCCAAAGGCAATTATATAGTTGCATTCAAAGGCAATGCTGCTGAATGGGACGGCAATCCAATTGTTTTAAGTAGCTCTAGACAACCTTATGAACCTAGAATTTTTAAGAGCTTAGACGGAGCAATCTCAGAATTAAGTAGAATCGGCCTCAGTGAAGCGTCTGTAAAAATCATCGAAGAAAATAGCAACGTATAGATTCCTCATTTCTCAATCCCTTGTTGCTAGAAATATCAGAATAACAATATTTTAGGTTTAAAGATGGAAATTAAAGAAGAAACAGTATTTTCAAATGTTGAAACTACAAACAGTAAGCAACTTGAAATTCTCAAAAAACACTTCCCTAGCTGTTTTGACCGTCAAGGTAATTTTATTCAAGACCGAATGCTTGAGATAGTCAACGCTAATGAAGTTGACATATCAAAAGAGAGCTACTCACTCCAATGGTTGGGGAAATCATATTCTCGACTGTTAGCAAACTTGCCGCCGAAAGTACTGATCCGCGAAGATATAGACCACAACACAAAAGAACAACATAAAGATAGTAAAAACCTGCTTATCAAAGGCGATAACTTAGAAGTATTGAAGCACTTAGCTAACGCTTACAGTGAAAGGGTCAAAATGATTTACATCGACCCGCCGTATAATACTGGCTCAGATGGTTTTGTTTACTGTGACGACCGAAAGTTTACCAAAGAGCAGCTTTCTAAGTTAGCAGGTATTGATATTGAAGAAGCTGAACGTATCTTGAGTTTCGCTGATAAGGGTTCAAATAGCCATAGTGCGTGGCTAACCTTTATCTACCCTAGGTTATACGTAGCTAAGGAGCTACTTACGCATGACGGTGTAATTTTCATTTCGATAGATGATAACGAAGTTAGTCAGTTAAAGCTGCTATGTGATGAAATTTTTGGTGAGGCAAATTTTCTCTCCCAGATAACCGTCCAGTCGAACAAACGCGGTCAAACTTATAAAGAAATTGCCAAGTGTCACGAGTATATCCTTGTATATTACAAGTCGGCAGATTCCTCGTTAGGCGAACTCGAAAAAGCTGATGGAAAGCTACCTTTCGAGGATGAATATGGAAGTTATGATTTATGGGAATTAAGAAACAGAAATCCTAAGTTTGGAAAACATAATCGTCCAAATCTATATTACCCAATTTATATAGATACAACTTCTGCTAATGACCAAGGCTTGGCACCAATTTCGCTATCACCATCTGAAAAGTTCACGTTTGAAGTCTTTCCCAAAAATAGTAACGGAGATGACAGCTGTTGGAGGTGGGGAAAAGAAAAGCTACTAAAAGAAGGGATTAATGCCAAAATCCCAACCATTTTCGGTAAACAAAAACGTGATGGAGGCTGGAATATTTATGAACAGTCAAGAAAGAGTACTACTAAAGCTAAATCTATTTGGACGGAAACCAAATTCATAAATGAGCAAGGAACTATAGAGTCTGGAAAACTCGATATGAGTGGAGTGTTGCAGTTTCCGAAGCCGTTAGAATTAATGAAGCAATGTATTTCCCTTGCAAGTGATGACAAAGACTTGGTTTTGGACTTCTTCGCTGGATCAGGAACAACTGCACATGCAGTTATGGAACTTAACGCAGAAGAAAATAGTGAGCGCCAATTTATAACAGTTCAAATCCCAGAAGAATGTGAAAAAGACAGCGTGGCGTATCAACGAGGTTACAAGACTATTTTTGATATAACAAAAGAGCGCTTAATACGAGCTTCAAATCAGCTTACAAATGAAAGCAACAATCCTAAAACCTCACTAGGTTTCAGAATTTTCGAGACGGTTGAAGACTTCCGCGTTACTGATAATGAAAAAGAGTTAACCTTATCCAATTTAACGATGTTTGATGATGTTGTGTTGACGAATACCCAGTATCAAACTCTATTAACAACTTGGGTTTTGTATGATGGTAGTGAGTTGACCACTCCGATTGTGGATATTGACCTTGATGGTTACACAGCACATCTGTGCGATAGACGCTTGTATATGATTGCTCCAGACTTCAGTTCTAATGCGCTCAAAGCGTTACTTCACAAACTTGATGATACTAATGACAAAGATTTTGACCCGAACAAGATTGTTTATTACGCCAACAATTTTGACAGTGTTAAACAGATGGAGTTAAACGAAGCACTAAAGAGCTATGCAAATAAGAAGTCTATCGAGATTGATGTAGTGGTACGTAACTAATGAGCAAAGGATTCACTTTTGAAAAGAATTTGCCACACCAAAAAGCAGGTGTAGACGCAGTTCTCAATATGTTTATAGGCGCAGAGCCACAACTAGCTGACGAGCAAGGTGTTCGGCTTTTAGCGAATCCAGAGCTCGTTATTACGAAGCAACAGAAACTCTCAAACATAAAGGCTATCCACGAATTTAATGGTATCGAACACACCAAAGATCATTACAACGAGAGTAGTAATGTGATTGATGTTTCGATGGAAACTGGTACAGGTAAAACCTACACCTATACCAAAACAATGTTTGAGCTAAACAAAGCTTTCGGTATCAACAAATTTATCATTATAGTACCAACGCTTTCGATTAAAGCGGGTACGGTGAACTTTCTTAAAAGTGATGCGCTTAAAGAACACTTTCGAGAGACAGAGCGTGAACTTAAAACGTATGTTGTTGAGAGTAAAAAATCGTCTAAGAAAAACACTAAGTCGTTTATGCCGCAAGCGATTCACGATTTTGTAGAAGCTAATAATTACAACAAAAAATACATTCACGTGATGGTGATTAATTCAGGGATGGTTAACTCCCCATCTTTGACGGAAGTATATGACCGTGGCTTATTAGACAATAGATACAACACACCAATTGAAGCAATTAGTGCCGTAAAGCCATTCATTATAATCGATGAGCCTCATAAGTTTCCCAAGGCTAAAACAACATGGAATAACATTGAAAAATTCAATGCTCAAAGCATCATCCGCTATGGTGCAACGTTTAATGAGGATTATGAAAACCTTGTTTATCGTTTAACGGCTGTTGACGCGTTTAATGACGATCTCGTTAAAGGCATTAATACCTTTATTGAGGAAATGGTAGGTGATGATCTTGCTAGTTTGACGCTTAAAAAATCGACCACAATAGAGGCAAGCTTTGAGCTAAATGAAAATGACAAAAAGAGCACTATCAAATTTGGTAAAGGAGAGTCACTAGCGAAGGCTCATCCTGAAATTCACGACCTATACATTGAGTCAATGAACACTAAGATGGTAGTCCTCAGTAACGGCATTGAGCTAAAGATTAATGAGTCAATAAACCCTTACTCTTACTCTGATACGCTCGAAGATAATATGATGCGTAGAGCCATAAAAGAGCATTTCAAGGTAGAACGTGAAATGCTAACCCAAAGCCCACGTATCAAACCTCTGACTTTGTTCTTCATTGATGATATCGAAGGCTACCGTGATGGAAATAATATTTCTGGAAGTTTAAAGACTAAGTTTGAAGAGTGGGCTTTAGCTGAAGCCAAGGAGCTACTCAAAACGGAAAAAGATGAATTCTACAAATATTACTTGGAGAAAACTATCGCTGACATTAGCAGTGTTCACGGTGGATATTTCTCCAAAGATAATAGCGATAAGGATGAAAAAATCGAGCAAGAGATCAATGAGATTTTGCACGATAAAGAGTTACTGTTATCTCTAGATAATCCTAGACGATTCATTTTCTCAAAATGGACTCTTCGAGAGGGTTGGGACAACCCTAACATTTTTACACTCTGTAAATTACGGTCAAGTGGTAGCACAACATCAAAGCTTCAAGAAGTTGGACGAGGCCTACGCCTGCCAGTCAATGAGTTTATGGCACGTGTTAACGGTGAATTTAGATTGAACTATTTCGTGGATTTTACTGAAAAGGACTTTGTAGCATCTTTAGTTCAGGAGGTAAATGAGACATCGTTTAAGGAAACTGTTCCGTCCAAGTTCACTCAAGAACTAGAGGATAAAATTTTATCTAAATATCCTGATGTTGAATCCCTTGATTTAATGCTAGATTTGCTTGAAAAAGGCATTATTGATAAAAGTAAAAATTTCCTTGGCTCAAATGCTTATACCCAGTTGAAAGACTCGTTTCCAGATGCTTTCCCTAGTGGTGTAAAGAAAGGCAAAATCAAAATAGCGACAGAGGGAAAAGCTCGTTCGAAAATGCGAGTTGGTAAGTTTGATGAGCTAAAAAGATTGTGGGACATGATCAATCAAAAAGCGGTCTTGGAATATAAAATCGCCAGTGAAAAGGAATTTCAAAGTCTCTTTTCTAACTATTTACTTACAGAGTCTGACAAGTTCAAGAAAACGGGAGTTCAGACACGTATTGAAAAAGTGTACATAAGCAATGATACGGCAATGTCTAAAACATTATTCGGTGACGATGATGATTTCGCTAAATTCAGCACTATGACATACCAAGAGTTTATTACTCGTCTATCGCAAACAGCATTTATAAAACCATCTACGTTACACAAAGCCTTTGTAGCAGTTCAAAGCAAAATAGACATAACAGATTATCTTAATATTCAAACCATCAGGAAGATAAAATCTGGTTTTAGTAAATTCCTGCTATACAACTCATTTAGCAAATTTGGTCTTGGTTACAATGTTATTTCTAATAGCGTACATCCAACCAAGTTTACAGACCAAGCAGGCAATGCGTTAGTTGACGTAGCAGCAAGCGATTTGGGTGTTCATTCAGGTGAATCGTTGACTCCATTAGATAATTATCTTTTCGAAGATGTTTTTTATGATTCAGAGTTGGAGAAGCTAAACATTACTAATGGTGAAATAAGGTCTGTTACTGTCTTTACGAAAATACCCAAAAACTCAATAAAAATTCCTGTCTCTGGTGGCTACACATACTCGCCTGACTTTGCCTATGTAGTTAAGACGAGTGATGGTGATTATTTAAATTTCATCATTGAGACTAAGAACGTTGAAGGGAAAGAAAGCCTGCGTAAGGAAGAAGCTAAAAAGATTGAGCATGCGAGAGAGCTATTTAATGAAATCAGCAAGGAAGTAAAAGTTGAGTTTAAGACTCAATTTGCTGATGATATCGTGTACAACTTGATTAAAGACAATATTCAACACTGATAAAGGAATAAAATTGGCAGAGGGAAATGCACAACAACGATTCTTTGAGTTTTTACAAAAGAAGCAAAAGCAAGCGAGACATTTTAGCAAAGCACAAGTTATCGGAGCCACTGGCTGGAAACCAAATACATTTAAAACGTATTTTGGTAAAGGCCAGATAACCCAGTTTGTCACGTTAATTTCTGAAGATACTTACGAGGCTATTAATACTCTTGATATTAGCTTTATTGAGTTTAAGAAACGGTTATCACAGAGTAAACACTTTCAAGAGTTAGGTCACAAATGCAAGTCTAACTTAGCCAAAGCTCTACTAAAAAAGTCACGAGATAACATGATGTTAGCTTTGGAGTTATACAACAGGCCCTCATTAGAAAATAAGCTAGATGGTTTTGTAATGCTTTTCTCGACTTCATGGGAACAATTACTTAAGGCTATTATTATTGAAAAAGACGGTGAAAATAGTATTTACAGACCAGCCCGTAAGAAAGGGTTTAAAGAAACTATTTCGCTTAGGGACTGCTTGAATAAGCTATTCAAAGAAACCGACCAAATTAGGAAGAATATCGAGCGTATAGCAGACTGGAGAGATAACGCAGTTCATTTATTAATGCCTGAACTCCAAGGGTTAGCATCAAGAATTTTTCAATCAGGTGTATTAAATTATTCCTCTCAGTTTGAAAGTTTTGCTGAAACTGCGTTTTTAAACTCGCAACACAGCGGTATGCTCTCGCTCGTAGGGGATTTTAAGTTGCCTCCTGCATCATTACTAAAGACCTACTACGGAAATGCGGCTGATGAAATACTCGAATTGGCCAAGGCTACGGAAGAAGCGATTACAAACTCAAACGATATTGAATTCGCAATTCCAATCAATGTTTCTCTAGTGTACGCAAAAGATGGAGATACGATTATTGCAACGGCTAGTGGGAAATCTGCTGATTTAAAAAACTTAAAGAATGCTCTAATTGTAAATAAAACAATCAACCCTGAAGAATCCCACCCTCTAACCCAATCTGCTGCTATTGATGCGATAAAGAAAGGTCTATTCGAAAAGTTTGATTCTAAGAAACTATCAAAGTGTTTAGTTGCAAAGTGCAAAAAAACGGGTGACATGACTTTTAATCCTAATTGCTTTCAGGCGTGTCTGTATAAGCTTAACTGGAAAAGCGAAAATAACGAATTTCACTACTATCAGGCTCTAGCTAATAAACACATTTTTTCTTACGAAGCTGTGAATGAAATCATTAGAAGAATCACACAAAACGATAACTTTCTATCTGAAGCTAAAAATAAATGGAATTCCAAAAAATGATATGATTACGAGCTCGGCTGACTGTAGGCAGGAGCAGTGCAATACACGTAACCACTTGTGCGAGTTACTGTTTTTTCGCTTCAGCCATTCTCTTTTTAGCTTCACGTTCTTCATATTCTTGAACAACATCTTCAGCTCTAATACGAGCATAGATTCTATTCAATACGTCTAAGTTGGTATGACCTGAGACAACTGCGACTTTCGAAATGTCCCATCCGTCTTTTATAAGTTTAGTAATACCATGTGAGCGAAGGTCATGAAATACAATGTGCTCAAGATTCTTTCCATCATCGATCAGTTTTTTCCTTGTGACTCTCCAGCCAGAACTAACACTATCGGCTTTGTAAGGAAAAATTCGATTTTCTAATTTGAAAGTGCCAGCCTTCTCGACTTGAGATTTCCTTTCCATTAGAATTTCGAACGCTCCACCAATTAACGGAATAGTTTGATCGAAATTTTTTAGCTTTGGGTGCTTTCTATTTCTTATGATCAACTCTTTTCTATCGTCCTTAAAATCTCGCCATGTGACTCTACAAATTTCACCAACTCTCATGCATGTTGCTACAGCAAAATCTAAGATAGTTAAGTAAGGAATTTTAGCTGAATGGTGTTCTTGCCTGTTTAGTAGTCCTTCTCTTAGCAATTCAAAATCTTTGTTACTAATCCGCGTATCTCTTTCTCTGGCTTTAAACTCTAATAAGCTCTTTTTTGGATTTTTCTTGTATTCTTCGCGATATTCGAGCATTGCGTTTTCAATGAAATCAACGGACCCGTTAATCCCATATGATTTAGCTACTTTTATGACAGATTTTATGTAACCCAAATCCATATAAGCGGTGTAGGGCTTAACTTGATCAATATTTCTACGTTCATGTATGAATGCATCTAAATCCGTCTTTCTGAGCGAGCTAACACGCTTAGAAGCTATGCCATAAGACGTGATTTTTAGGAGGCCGTAGTACTTGCTATCTCCAATAGTTAATCTGTCATTATCGGCATCACTAAGAAAGATTGAGATCAGTTCGCCAAGTCTCACTTCCTTTAATCTGGAGTTAAGAAGTTGTTGCTTTTTAAGCTCTTCCTCTTCAGTGGTAGGAATACCATTTTTTTTCAGTTTGCTGATCCTATCGTCTCGCCAATTTTCAGCTTCTTTTAATGTGTCCCAAGTTTTATTAAGTTCGTAATAGCCTGTAGGTCTCGTCTTGTCTCTAACTCTGACCTTGGCTCTAAAGCGAGGCTCACCATTCTTATTTACTCTAGTATCAATGTATCCTCTGGGAGTTGCTTTAGCCATAACCCATTCCTGTTGTACAATACGGAAATATATTCAGTCTATTAGGATAATGAAAACGTCCCCAAATGAAAATCCCCATGGGGACGTTTTTAGATAAAATATCCCAAAACATGCGGAAATAGGTACAAATATGCGTGAACGAGGAAGTGTTAAAAGTCAATCAGATCAGGCTTTAGGGAGATCTGCGGTGAATAGACGCTTCTCAGTCGCTCCAATGCTGGATTGGACAGACCGCCATTGTCGCTACTTTTTACGATTAATGTCTAAGCATACGCTGCTTTATACCGAAATGGTAACAACGGGCGCGATCATTTACGGTAAAGGCGATTACCTTGGTTATAACCAAGAAGAACACCCTGTGGCGGTTCAATTGGGAGGCAGTGATCCGTCTGACATGGCCAAGTGTGCTGAATTATCACAAGAGCGCGGCTACGATGAAGTCAACATAAACGTAGGCTGCCCAAGTGATAGAGTTAAAAATGGCAGTTTTGGTGCGTGTTTGATGGCGCAACCTGAAGTGGTAGCCAGCTGCGTTAAGGCTATGCAGGCTGCGGTAGATATTCCCGTTACGGTAAAATGCCGTATTGGTATCGACGACATGGATGAAGATGAAGACTTTGCTCGCTTCATTGACATAGTGGCAGACGCGGGGTGTGACACCTTTATTGTTCATGCCAGAAAAGCGTGGCTACAAGGTTTGAGCCCTAAAGAAAATCGTGAAATTCCGCCTTTGAATTACCCTCGGGTTCACAGGCTTAAACAGGCGCGCCCTGAGTTATCTATTAGTATTAACGGCGGTATTAAAACACTTGCTGAAACTCAGCAACAGTTAGAGAACGTTGACGGTGTAATGGTAGGACGCGAGGTTTACGCAAACCCGTATATCATGTCTACCGTTGATAAAGACATATTTGGCGATACTAATGCTCAGAGTTTGTCGCGACGTGAGATAGTGCTTCAAATGCAGCAATACATTGAACGCCAAGACGACCCGTATTTTAAACCCTGGCATGCTGCACGGCATATTTTGGGCCTTTATCAAGGGCAAGCGGGTGGACGTATTTGGCGTAGATATTTAAGTCAAAATGGTACGGGTAAGAATCCAGATCCTAATTTACTTCTTAATGCATTAGATGCCGTAGAGAGCGCGCAAAAAGAAGTTGCTGAGCACAATAGTCAAAAAGACTAATAACTTAGTATTTTTGACCAAAGTTTAATGTTTGCTCAATTTAATTAAAGGCTCGCGTTTACGCGAGCTTTTCTTAAAGTTTATATATATCAGCTGCTTAAGTTGTTTTTAAGGAGTTGGCACAGCTCTCGCAATCCTCTAAGTATCGCAACAACGGTGTGTTGTTGCACTGACTAAATTTAGAGGGATATCATGAAAACTTCACTAATCGCAGCAACTTTACTGACAGCAAGCATGGCAAGCAGCGTAGCAAATGCAGAAGAGTCAGTGCTTCAATCGTTTTTGACCAATGTAGTTACTAATGCAGTCGCCAGCACATCTCAAGAGATTAAGGCTGACGTATATCAAGCAGTAGCAAACGCAACTTATCACTTTGAACTTAGCCCACAAGAAGAACGTGGAAGCGGTAAGGTCAGTGTGACTGATTTAGTGGCTGCCGCTACTTCAGACGGTAGTTCAACAGAAGAAGATGCAGACTAAATAAATATTGTTAATTAGCAGAAGCGCCGAAAGGCGCTTTTTTTTGCTTAAATCACGATGTAAGCATGTTTGAAATGTTAAAGATTGAATGCTGACGATTAGAAGTGGTCAATTTAACAATTCGGTTAGTTAAATACACTAATTTATCGTATCTGCTATTAAAGTGTACAAGTTGTCAGGCTGTTATTTTTAAATAAATCTATATTTATCAATGCTTTAAATAAGTGGCATGGTCATTGTAATACTAAAAGTGTTGAGGAGAACTCAGTCAGCGGTAACCAGCAGTGTGTGAACTTAAGAATAAATGCTGGGAACTACAACACTACTTTTAACGGAGAAAGAATCATGGGTATGTTTTCACGCATTAACGATATTGTTCAAGCAAACATCAACGCGATGTTAGATAAAGCTGAAGATCCTGAAAAAATCATTCGTTTGATTATTCAAGAAATGGAAGAAACCCTGGTTGAAGTTCGCACTGACGCGGCGCGCTTTATTGCACAGCAAAAAACCTTAGCGCGTCATATCGCAGCAGCAAATAAAGAAGTAGAAGGGTGGCAGCACAAAGCACAAATTGCAATGAACAATGAAAAAGAGTCATTGGCAAAAGCGGCGCTTATAGAGAAGCAAAAATATGTGTCTAAACTTGCCTCTCTTGAAGAGCAGGAAGCGCACCTTGCAGAAAGTATCGAAAAAATTCAAGGCGATACAGCTCGCTTGAACAGCAAGTTGGCTGAAGCCAAAGCTAAGCAAAAAACCTTAGTTCAGCGCAAACATTCAGCGCAAACTCGCTTGAAAGTGAAGCAAGCTGATCACGAGGGCAAAATTGATAACGCCATGATGCGTTTCGAAAGCTACGAACAGCGTATTGACCATCTGGAAGCGCAAGTGGATGCGTACGACCTTACAAAGTCGAATGAAGCAACATCTTTGCGGGCCGAGTTCGATGCGATGGAAGCAAACGAAGCGATCGAAAAAGAATTGGCAGAACTTAAGAAGAAAAAGGTCGCTTAAGCGACCTTGGGTGCCGCCAACTTATATTGTAGATATCGAAGAAACATTTTGGAGAAAATGATGAAAGTACCATCACAGAAACGAATTTATAGAGACCTTGATTCTGGCATTATTTCAGGTGTGTGTGCAGGGGTTGCACGTTATTTTGATATTGATGCAGTATGGGTAAGAGCGGCAGCGATAGCGGGCTTATTCATCGCCACCCCCATTACACTAGTGGCCTATGTGGCTGCCGTTATTCTATTACCGAGATTAGTGTAATGAAAAACTTTTTAATTGCGTTAGTTATCGCCATTATTTTGGTGAATTGCTTGGGAAGCCTTGTAGATAGCTGGCTAGGCATGCACCTTGTTATGTCTGACGAGTTGCTAAGTCCTTGGGAAAACGTGGCAGTGCTTTCGTTAATCGGTGTTGCCCTTGCCATAGTGGGCTTTGTTGTTGCTATAAGCGTTATGGGGACGATTCTTTTAGCTTTAGGTGCAGGCTTTTTGGCTTTGCTCGTATTGGGTGTCAGTGCTTTCTGGCCAATTATACTAATCGGTATTGCCCTATATGCTCTTAAAAATCGTAAATCTGCTGCTTATGAGCGACAAAATGACGTAAACATGCGCCATACTTTATAATTAACATAAATAAATTTAAATTGTGTTAACGTAGTAAAAGGTGGTGTTATAACGGTAACCGTCATAAAGGTTTCGCATTTTTCACGTAATATTAGTTGTTTCAAATAGCTGACCACTGTCGGCTATTTGTTATTTAAAAAGGAAGGTTGGTGTTTATATGAGACAATCTATTAACTCAAAACGGATAGCGATTGTCGCTGTGGTGATCTTTTTACTTTTCTGGTTAATCGGGTGGTATTGGAGTTTGTCGCCAGATACGTTCGATGTAAGAAAACGCTTGGAGCAGAATTCACCTGTAGAGAACCCAACAAGCATTGCGGGTTACACATTAACTACCACCATGATTGATGTTTCAGAGACTTTACTAGATAAGCCTGGTGGCTACCTTTCAAATGATGTTCTTCCTCCCGGAATTTTTCTAGACAATATGCCAGCGTGGGAGTTTGGTGCACTGGAAATGGTGCGTGATCTGGCTCTTTCTATGCGTAAAGATTTCAGCCGTTCTCAATCTCAATCAATTGAAAACCCTTACCTCACCAAAGCCCACCCCAAGTTTAATATGGACCACAAAAGCTGGGCATTGCCTTCGTCTGAATCGAGCTACGCCGAAGGTATTGAATTATTGAAAAAATATCGCGACGAACTGGCAAATACGCGAAACTCCGATAGCCAGTTTTACACCCGTGCAGATAATTTGCGCGAATGGCTGAAACAGGTCGAAAAACGGTTGGGTAGCTATTCACAAAGACTCAGTGCCAGCGTAGGGTCTGCTAGGATTAATACGGATTTAGCTGGAGATGCAAATGCAAAGCAATCTACTCCAAGCACTAACCAACGTGTTGTTCAGACTAGCTGGTGGAAACTCGATGACAATTTTTATGAAGCGCGCGGTGCAACATGGGCTTTACTGCACTTTCTTAAAGCCGTAGAAATTGAATTTATTGATGTGCTAGAAGATAAAAATGCTTTAGTAAGTCTTCAGCAGATTATTCGCGAACTGGAAGCAACACAACAGTCTGTATTCAGTCCGATGATTTTAAACGGCAGTGGCTTTGGTATGTTAGCTAATCACTCTTTAGTTATGGCTAACTATATTTCTCGTGCAAACGCTGCTTTAATTGAAATATCAGAACTTCTTAATCAAGGATAATTAATGAAAAAGGGTCTTATCGCTGCCGCATTGGGATGCGCATTATTTTCAGTTTCATCTCACGCAGACACTATTGCTGGCGTGTATGTTGGTGCACAAATGTGGCAAACCGATACACAAGGTGGTTTTGCTGATAACAATAACACCGCTGATTTCAATTTTGACGATGAAACCAATACGGCGTTATATATTGCCTTTGAACATCCTGTGCCTTTTTTACCGAACGTGAAAGTGAATCACACTACGTTAGAGAATTCTGGGACTACAGCGCTTCAATCCGAATTTACTTTTGATGATGAATTATTTCGAAATGATGCTGTTGTAAATACGGACATTGAAATTGATACAACGGATTTCATTTTATATTACGAGCTATTCGACAATGATTTAGTCAGCTTTGATTTGGGTATAAATGCAAAGTATATCGACGGAGCACTAAGCGTTGTAGAGCGTGATAGCGACACGAGTGGCTCTGCAGAGTTCTCTGGTATTGTTCCAATGGCGTATTCAAAAGTACAGCTGGGTCTTCCATTTACTGGATTGTCTGCATATTTTGAAGGCAGCTATTTGTCATTCGATGATCACGAGCTAAGCGACTATCAAGCTGCGGTTCAATATTCATTTATTGAGAGCTTAGCCGTCGATATGACCCTTCAAGTTGGTTACAGAAACGTAACAGTTGATATTGAAGACCTTGACGATGTTTATGCTGACATGGAATTTGACGGTGTATTCGCAGGCTTAGAACTTCATTTTTAAGCACTAACTATCTGTTTTTAAAGGCGTGGCTGCTTGTGCAGTTCACGCCTTTTTTAATTTCCAAGGAAAATGTTTACGCGCGTTATTACCTATTCACACAGTCATTAGCACTTTCAGTAATAAAAAAGTTTCATTTATTCTTTTCTCTTCTTGTAGAAAGCCGTTAGCCTTAGCGCCATTGATAAAAGGCTAAAAGACTATGTCACAAGATTCTAATTCGAACTCAGCGCCAGGCGCGGTATTAAACGAACAGCAGTGGAATGCGATTACGCAAGCCATTGCAGGCTTAAATCGTGATCAACTTACTTGGGTAAGTGGCTATGCGGCAGGCATGGCGGCTGCACAAGGCGGTTCGGTTGCCCCAATGTTACAAAGCGCGCCTGCATTAGCGGGTGACGCGCCAACGCTTACTATTTTGTACGGTTCACAAACCGGTAATGCAAAAGGTGTTGCAGCGCAGTGTCAAGCGAAAGCAGAAGAAGCGGGCTTTAATAGCAAGCTGGTTAGCATGGCAGATTACAAGCCACGTAACTTGAAAGCAGAAACTCACGTTGCGGTATTTGTTAGTACCCATGGTGAAGGTGATGCGCCAGACGATGCTATTGAGCTACATGAATTCTTGGCTGGCAAAAAAGCCCCGAAGCTTGCTGATACCAAATATGCAGTTTTGGGTTTAGGTGACAGTAGTTACGAGTTTTTCTGCCAAACGGGTAAAGACTTTGATGAGCGTTTAGGTAAGCTTGGCGGTAAGTCTATCGTTGAGCGTTTGGATTGTGATGTTGATTATGAAGCTGAGGCCGAAGCATGGCTAAACAAGCTTATTGAATCATTAAAAGATGATTTTAGCGCTGCCCCACAGACTGCGGTAGCGGCGCAAACTGGTGCAGCAGTACAAGGCGTAGCAGCACAAACTTACACCAAAAAAGCACCGTTCAAAGCAACGTTAATCGACGCACAGAAGATTACGGGGCGCGATTCAGTTAAAGATATCCGTCACATCGAAATTAGCCTTGAAGATAGCGGCATTACCTACAAGCCAGGTGATGCGCTAGGTGTTTGGTTCAAGAACGCTGCTTCTTTGGTATCAGAGCTTATTAGCATTTTGTCGTTAGATGGTAATGCTGAAGTATCTGTAGGTGATGCGTCAATGTCGTTAACTGAAGCCTTAACGTCTAAGCTTGAGTTAACGCTTAGCTACCCTAA
Organism: Alteromonas alvinellae; assembly: GCF_902705805.1. NCBI lineage: Bacteria > Pseudomonadati > Pseudomonadota > Gammaproteobacteria > Alteromonadales > Alteromonadaceae > Alteromonas > Alteromonas alvinellae. The sequence goes on from NZ_CACSIH010000023.1 coordinate 18,425, forward strand.
CTTTATTAAGTCATATCAGGCTGCAACAGGTTCTGAATCATTAGCTGCTTTGATGGAAGATAAGGCGCAGCTGCGTACTTATATGGCTGAACGTCAAATCATCGATATTGTGCGCGACCACCCAGGTAGATTGTCTGAACAGCAGCTAGTAGATGCATTGCGTCCATTAACACCTCGTTTGTACTCTATCGCATCAAGCCAAGCTGAGGTGGAAGAAGAAGTACATCTCACTGTAGCTCACGTTGACTATGAAGCGTTTGGTCACCGTCATCAAGGTGGTGCGTCTGGCTTCTTGTGCGAATATTTAGAAGAAAATGGTGAGGTAGAGGTTTTCGTTGAAAACAATGATAACTTCCGTTTACCAGCAGACCCTAACACGCCAGTGATCATGGTAGGCCCGGGTACAGGTATTGCGCCGTTTAGATCTTTCATGCAAGAGCGTGATGTGCAAGGTGCTGAAGGCAAAAATTGGCTGTTCTTTGGTAACCCACATTTCACCCAAGATTTCCTATACCAGGTAGAGTGGCAAGGTTACGTTAAAGAAGGTCTGCTAGATAAAATTACGCTCGCATTCTCTCGTGACCAAGAAGAAAAAGTATATGTTCAGCACCGCTTATTAGAAAACGGTAAAGAAGTGTACGAATGGCTAGAGCAGGGCGCACACTTCTATGTGTGTGGCGATGCAATGCACATGGCTAAAGATGTTGAAAATGCCCTTATTAGTATTGTGCAAGAGCACGGCGGTAAATCTGAAGCCGATGCAAAAGCCTATGTTGTAGAGTTACGTAAAGCGAAACGTTATCAGAAGGATGTCTATTAATGAGTAACGAAAAATCACCATTTATCGTTGAGGGCAAACTGGCTGACAACGAGCGTCTAAAGCGCGAGAGTAATAATTTGCGCGGTACCATCACTACCGATCTTAAAGATGATCTTACCGGTGGCTTCACAGCTGATAACTTCCAGCTTATTCGCTTCCACGGTATGTACCAGCAAGACGACCGTGACATTCGGGCTGAACGTGCAAAACAGAAACTAGAGCCACTTCACAATGTGATGCTGCGCGCTCGATTACCGGGCGGCGTTATCACGCCTGACCAATGGTTATCGATCGATAAGTTTGCCGCTGACCACACTATGTACGGCAGTATTCGTTTAACCACTCGTCAAACATTTCAGTTTCACGGTGTGTTAAAGCCTAAGATTAAGTCTATGCACCAAATGCTAAATAAAGCTGGCATCGACTCTATTGCAACAGCGGGCGATGTAAATAGAAACGTACTATGTACATCTAACCCAGTTGAATCCGAGCTTCACCTTCAGGCATTTGAATGGGCTAAAAAGATAAGTGAACACTTACTTCCTAAGACTCGCGCTTATGCTGAAATCTGGTTAGACGGTGAAAAGGTTGATACTACTGAAAAACCTGTTGAGCCTATTTTAGGTGATAACTATCTGCCGCGTAAGTTTAAAACTACCGTGGTTATTCCTCCGCAAAACGACGTAGATGTTCACGCGAACGACCTGAATTTTGTGGCGATTGCAGAAAATGGTCAGCTAGTTGGTTTTAACGTACTTGTTGGCGGTGGCCTTGCAATGACTCACGGCGACAAGAGCACGTACCCGCGCAAAGCCTCTGACTTTGGATTTATTCCACTTGAAAATACGCTAGATGTTGCCGCGGCGGTGGTAACCACACAGCGTGACTGGGGTAACCGTGTTAATCGTAAAAATGCAAAAACCAAATACACCCTAGAGCGTGTTGGCGTAGACAACTTTAAAGCTGAAGTTGAAAAACGCGCGGGCGTGACTTTCCAGGATAGCCGTCCTTACGAGTTTACTGACCGAGGTGACCGCTTTGGCTGGGTAGAGGGTATTGATGGTAAATACCACCTTACGGTATTCATTGAGAACGGTCGTATTTTAGATTACCCGGGTAAAACGCTGAAAACGGGCTGTGCAGAAATTGCCAAAATCCATAAAGGGGATTTCCGATTAACCGCAAACCAAAATCTGATCATTGCTGGTGTTCCACCCCAGGACAAAGACAAAGTAGAAGCCTTGGCTCGGGAACATGGACTAATAGCGCCATCAATTTCTAACCAGCGTCTAGACTCAATGGCTTGTGTTGCATTGCCAACTTGTCCACTGGCTATGGCAGAAGCTGAGCGTTACCTGCCAGATGCTGTTACCGAACTAGAAGGCTTGCTTGCCAAGCACGGGTTAGAAGAAGACAGTGTTATCTTCCGCGTAACTGGCTGCCCTAATGGCTGTGGTCGCGCGATGTTGTCAGAAGTCGGCTTAGTCGGGAAAGGCCCAGGCAAGTACAACTTGCACTTAGGTGGCAACCGGGAAGGCACACGCATTCCTCGTATGTATCGAGAAAACATTAGTGAACAGGAAATCATGGCGGAACTAGATACGCTGCTTGGTCAATGGGCCAAAGAGCGTGAATCTGGTGAAGCGTTTGGTGATTATGTCGTTCGCGCTGGTGTTGTAAAACCAGTAATAGACTCCGCACGGGATTTCTATGACGAATAATACAGCGATTAAGCAGCAACCACTAACGCTTGATATCAGTAAGGAAGCCCTTGCTGATATCAATGAAACGTTGGAGAAAATGACAGCGCAGGAGCGAGTAGCTTGGGCGCTGGACAACTTGCCTGATACTCATATTGTGTCTTCAAGCTTTGGAGCACAATCGGCGGTTATGCTGCATATGCTTACCCAAGCACAACCGGATATTCCTGTTGTGCTTACCGATACCGGGTATCTGTTTCCAGAAACCTATAAGTTTATTGATGAGCTAGTCGAAAAGCTTAATTTAAACTTACACGTTTATAGCGCAGAAATGTCATCTGCTTGGCAGGAAGCTAGATTTGGCAGACTTTGGGAGCAAGGCATCGACGGTATTGAAAAATACAACAAGATGAACAAAGTTGAGCCAATGCAGCGTGCATTACGTGATCTAAAAGCAGGTACGTGGTTTGCGGGGTTGCGCAGAAGTCAATCTGATACCCGTGGCAAGCTGCCTGTTCTACAGAAAGTAGGGCAGCAGTTCAAGCTGTATCCGATTATCGATTGGAGTAATAAAGACCTTCACTATTATCTTAAAGACAATAACCTTTCTTATCACCCGCTGTGGGAACAAGGTTATGTTTCAATTGGTGACTGGCACACAACCCAATCGCTTCAAGAAGGAATGAGTGAACAAGATACCCGTTTCTTTGGTTTGAAGCGCGAATGTGGATTACACGAGTTTGGTGACGGTATTTAACTTATGTTGAATACCTCACTCAATACTTGCTTGATTTCTTGTAGATACGTTTCGTTAGTAGACTTAGTCACTAGTTTATAAAGTTCAGCACCCACTGAAGTAAATTTATAATAAACTAATGCCACTCCCGGCGCTTTACATGTGAGTGTTATGTTCTCATTAACACATCGCCAAGTAACCTGCTGCCCTTCAGAGTACTCTGCACTCTCGATTTCACTGGCATAAATCAATTTCATTTCTTGCAGAGAGAGTAAATCAGGGTAACTGAGGCCAACAGAGGCTAAGTTTATTTGCTCTGGAATAGGCTTTCTCAGGAACGATAAAAGACCCTTGCGCTTATGATACCCTACCAATATGCGCGGAACGGTATCATTACTCTTTCGACTTGCTATGTTAACTGCTTTGTTAAATACCTTTGCATCTCTGTGAGTGAGTGTCTTAAGTAGCTGCAGGGTGCGTAGTGAAAAGCTGCCTGGACGCGCTACTTCTACGGCAAAAATCTTTCCCCATAATTCCTGCATTGGTGGGCTATAAATCTCTTCAGCCATCGTACTAAATGCAAAAAACCAGTCGGGATCAAGATTATCGCTAGTTTGTTCGTTGATTGAGACATTTAGTGCTATATTTAGAACAGCTTGAAGATTGCTCGCTTTTTGGGTTTCTAGAATTTGTTTTCTTCGTTCTAAGGCGTGTTTTTGCTTTTTAGGATCGGGAGACAACATGGAAGGGCTAATTCCCACTCTGGCGAACCACGTTAGCATGCGTTGGCGACTTGCATCGGTTTGTGTAGAGTTTGCTACTTTCTCAGCTGCAGGTTGGCTAGTCGCTGCTATTGTGCCATTGACTTCCGTCTTCTGAGTTTTTTTAATCTCAGGAGAAATGTGCTGAGGTGTTATCTTCATGTTTGTTTAAATAAAATGAATGTAAATTAGCATGTACCATGTGAGCACTATTGCATTGCGTAACCCATTTATCAATGTAATCGTCTCCTTAATACAGTAAGTCATGCATTCTTGTTTTGTATGTATCGAGGAAATGAGCGGTAATGTCGGCAATGGATTACGATAACGACGAGTTAGTTTTTTTAGACGATGATGGTTCAGTTGAAGAGCAGATTTTACTCGGTAAAGACTGGAATATTCTTATTGTCGATGATGATGAAGAGATTCACACGGTAACGCGCCTTGCCTTGTCTGACCTCATCGTAAATGATCGAAAGTTAAATTTCATCCACGCTTATTCTGCAAAACAGGCCAAAGAGAAGCTCCATGAGCATGGTAACAGTATTGCCATCATTCTACTTGATGTGGTGATGGAAACTGACGATGCTGGCTTCGACGTTGTTAAATACATTCGCGAGGATATGAAGCTCTTCGAGCCTCGCATAATACTGCGTACAGGGCAACCAGGGTATGCTCCAGAAGAGCAGGTCATTAAAGTTTACGATATTAACGACTACAAAACGAAAACAGAACTTACCCGCGCTAAACTGCTTACGACCATTATCTCCTCACTTCGCTCTTACCAGCAGATTATCACCATAAGTCAAAGCCGTGCTGGCTTAGAAAAGATTATTACGTCCTCGGCTAACTTATTTGAAGAACATTCAGTTAAAGAATTCTGCGAAGGGGTGGTTACCCAAATCAGTTCTTTAATCGGACTCGATTCTGAAGGTCTATTATGCGCTAGAGCAGGATCATTGCTAGACAGAGAGGACGAACAAGTATATGTACTCGGAGCCGCGGGGGAATATGCCAAATTTATTAACCACCCGGTTGTAGATGTCAAAAATAGTGAAATCGAAGAGAATGTGAGTCGCTGTTTACGCCTTAAAAAGCATGTCTTTGAGCCTAGTTGTTCCGTTCTTTTCATAAGTAGAGCTGGCTTTGAAGCAGCGGTTTACGTTAAGCAAACGCACGAGATTAGTGAATTAGATAAAAACTTACTAGAAGTTTTCCTATCCAGCATCTCTGTGGGTTATGAAAACGTTAATCTTTTTCATGAGCTAAGAAATGCTGCGTTTAGAGATTGGTTAACGCGTTTACCTAACCGTAACGAGTTTATCAACATGCTAGACAAACCTCATATATTCGCTGGTGAAAATTATACGGTCGCTCTTATCGACGTGAATCACTTCTCAGATATCAATGACGGTCTTGGACAAGAGGCAGGGAATGAGCTTTTACGAGCAATTAGCGATCGCTTTCAATCTTCTCTAGATGCCAAGGTTCAAAAGGGGCGTATAGGTGCCGACGTGTTCGGGTTAATTGGTCCAGATGAATTAGTTTGCCCCAAATCAATCAACAAGATTTTTCAGTCTTCATTCACAGTCGGTGATCACACACTTCCGGTGAATATAACACTTGGATTGTGCAAGTTAGATAATAAACGCCACATCGGCATTGAAATATTAAAGCGCACGAATATTGCGTTAAACCGTGCTAAGAAAAATCTGACAGATAACTTCGAATATTACGCCAAAGATATTGAAGATCAGACCACTTGGCGTCTAGATATGATTCGCCGACTTCGCAGTGACTTTGCGGCACGGAAGTTACAGCTTTGGTTTCAACCGCAAGTGGATTTACTTAGTGAAAAAGTGGTTGGGATGGAAGGTCTATTGCGCTGGCCGGATGGCGAGGGTGGTTATATTTCCCCAGCTGTTTTTGTACCACTAGCTGAATATTCAGGTCTTATCGTTGATATCGGTGAGTGGGTATTAGAAGAATCATGCCGACGTCTTCAAGCGTTAAAAGAAAAAGGCTATGGGCATCTCCGAGTAGCGGTTAATATTTCTATTCCGCAGTTTCGCGACAGGTTATTTGTGGAGAAAGTGCAACAAGCACTTTCCAAAGCTAACTGCGACCCGAGCTTATTAGAGCTCGAAATAACAGAGAGTGTGGTGATGGATGAACCACAAATTGTTATTGATGCATTGCGTTCACTAAAAGAATTCGGCGTTAAAATAGCCATTGATGACTTTGGAACAGGCTTCTCCTCCATGAGTTATCTACAGCAGCTACCGCTAGACCGGCTAAAGGTTGATCGTTCATTCGTTAAAGATATTAAGCCAGGCGCAAGTGCAGTGTTAGCTGAAACCATAGTAACGCTGGGTAACAAGCTAGGCTTACTGACTATTGCTGAAGGCGTGGAAAAAAGAGAGCAGGCGAGTTACATGATAAAGCTCGGTTGTGATGAGGCCCAGGGCTACTTATACGCGAAGCCCATGCCGTTCGACGCGCTTTTAGCGTTTCTTGAAGAGCACGATTAAACTTTCAATACAGACTCTATAGTGTCTCGCAACTTCGGAAGGATATCTAATTCAAACCAAGGGTTTTTGGCGAGCCACCTGTTGTTTCTACCGGACGGGTGGGGCAGTGCGAAATGTGTTTCAGTCGGACTGCGTACAGCTTCAGTTAACGTTTTGTGTTGCGGTAAATAATACTGTTGCGAGTAACGTCCCACGTAAAGCGTTACTTTAGGTTTTAAATGAAGAATAAAGTCATTATGCCAAGCGGGGGCGCATTCTTTTCTTGGCGGGGCATCGGCTCCATTTTTATAACCTGGAAAGCAGAAGCCCATTGGCAGCACCGAAATTAAGCGTGGGTTATAAAAGATCTCCCTCGAGACAGACAACCAATCGCGTAACCGATCCCCGCTGGGATCATCAAACGCAATGGTGCGTTCATGAGCTTTTAACCCCGGTGCTTGCCCAATAATAAGCACCTTGGTTGATGGTGCAGTGCTAAATATGGGGTTGGGTTGATGCGGTAGGTGAGGGGTACACAGTCTACAATTTCTCGCTTTAACCACCAATGCATCGTGGCCTTTCACATTTTTCTCCAAATATTTCTCTTTGTCATACTTTTGTCACAAAACTATGATCTCAGTTTGACTATCTTATGTATATACAGTATGTTTAATAGTGACAGTAGTAGACTGTAGCACAGGAGAAGAAACATGCGTAAAGTAGTACTAACATTAGCTCTTTCAGCAGCCTTTGGTATTGCGCATGCGGAATCTGGTGAAAACCAGCTTTTCGATTGCATGGATGCGAAAACATTCGAAATGAATAACCAATGTATGTCTGATCAAATCGGCAATAACATTCGTTTCCGTGATGCACAAGCAAAGCTGATCGACATTGCAAGCGAGAGTCAGGGTGACTACGCCATTGCAACAATGACATTCGATCAAGAAAATATGCACATCGACATCGTAGCACACAAAGACTCGCTTAATGCGCTTGCTGCGAACCGTAACTAATTTTTAGTTATTGCATTTAAGCCGGCGACAATTTCGCCGGCTTTTTTGTGCCTATTAGAAAATCCTATTCAGCCCATTAATAGCAGCAACTCGATAAGCTTCGGCCATGGTCGGATAGTTAAATGTGGTGTTAACGAAGTAGTCTATGGTATTTCCTTCGCCTTTTTGCTGCATGATAGCTTGGCCGATATGAACAATCTCTGAGGCACGTTCGCCGAAACAATGAATACCTAAGATTTCTTTTGTTTCACGATGGAACAAAATTTTCAAACTTCCTGTCTGCGTAGACGCAATTTGCGCTCTGGCCAAATGTTTGAACTGGGCTCTTCCTACTTCATAAGGCACTTTTGCTGCGGTAAGTTCTTGCTCTGTTTTTCCTACAGAACTGATTTCCGGAATAGTATAAATACCAGAGGGTATATCTTCTACCAACGCCGAATGCGTTTTTATGCCAAGCATAGCTTCCGCGGCAAAACGACCTTGGTTGTAAGCTGCAGATGCTAAGCTTGGATAACCAATCACATCGCCGACCGCAAAGACATTGTCTACGTCGGTCTGATAATTTTCATTCACTCTAAGCTGACCTCTGCCATCAGCTTTCAAACCAATATTTTCGAGTTTAAGTGTATCTGTATTACCCGTTCTTCCGTTAGCAAACAGAAGACAATCTGCACGCATGCGCTTGCCTGACTCTAAGTTTAAAATAACCGAGTCATCGGTAGCCTCAACCGAAGAATAGGCTTCATTATGACGAATGAGTACGCCATTGTTCCACAGGTGATAACTGAGCGCGTCAGAGATCTCGTCATCTAGGAAAGATAAAAGTCGATCGCGCATGTTTACCAGGTCAACTTTCACACCTAAACCTCTGAAGATGCTGGCATATTCGGAGCCGATTACCCCTGCACCATAAATGATGATGGACTTAGGATCGTGATCTAAAGATAGGATAGTGTCTGAGTTATAAATACGCGGGTGACCAAAGTCGATGTCTTTAGGACAATAAGGACGCGACCCTGTGGCAATAGCAATTTGGCCAGCAGTGACTGTATCTTTAGAGCCATCTTTACGGGTTATCTCTAACGTATGCGCATCTACGAAACTGGCTTCGCCGTGAAATAGCGTTACGCGGTTTCTATCGTAGAATGAAGAACGAAGTCTAGTTTGGCTTTTTACCACACCGCTAGCATGGCGCATGATGTCAGAGAACGTAAGACTTTTACTTAAGTGGTTGTCGGCAAACAAGGGAGAAGAGTTATATTCAATAAGACGGCTTACTGAGTGACGAAGGGCTTTCGATGGAATGGTACCCCAATGGGTACAGCCCCCTCCCACTGCCTCGTAGCGCTCAACAACCGCCACTTTTTTTCCGGCTTTGGCAAGCTGCATTGCAACACCTTCTCCACCAGGACCTGTGCCGATAACTATTGCGTCATAGTGATACGATGGAGCTTTTGTTTTTTGCTTCGTTGCCATGTTACCTTCCCGTATTATTACTTCTATGATGTGGCGTCTGAAATCACAGTAACCGCCATAATTCAGTTTATGATGTAGCTTGAACATCTAACTCAGAATAAAGCTAAGTTTTTATCCCAACCTTACAAACTCCAGTATAACTACCTTACTTGATGTGTCATTCCAACTATAGATCAAAAAAAACCACATAAGCATAGACTTATGTGGTTTTTTACGAATACAAGGGTAAAGAAAGTAGTTATGCCATTTGAAGCGACAAACTCTGCAATTGTGTCCATTTTTCTTTCTGAACAGCAAAGGCGTGTTTCAGCTCTTTATATTTATATGCAAGCTCAAGTCCTTCAATACTCCGCTTTAAGGTGCGTTGCTTAACGCGCATCACGCGTTTTTTCGTGGCATAGTATTCACTCATACGCTGCATCAACAAGTCGTACTCTTCTTGAATAGTGTGCATCATTTCTTCCGCGTTCGGCAGTAGTGATACTTTTTCACTTGCCCTTTGAAGCTGCATCGCCGCTAGGGCTTTTTCGATGCGCTCTTCAGGTACTTTACGAAGGTTCGACGTCAAACCTACAAAAGACAGACCTCTGATTAGCCACTTGGTAGGATCGAACTGGTACCAGCGAATGCCATTCCGATAATCGTACTCAAAGATGTGATGGTAATTGTGATAACCTTCACCAAAGGTAAAAAACGCAAGAATACCGTTATCTCGTGCTGTGTTCTTATCGGTGTAAGGCTGGCTACCCCAAAAATGAGCAAGAGAATTGATGAAGAAGGTTACATGATGCACTAGCACCAGGCGAAGTACACCGGCTACCAGGATCATGCCTAATACGTCACCATTTAAATAGCCCAAAAGACCCGTGATACCAAAGTTAGCCGCCAGCACGATGGGCAAATAGTAGTTATGCTGCCACATCACCACTTTATCTTTTTGAAGATCTTTACAGTTACTGTAGTCATCGTAACGTTTGGCCTGATACTCACGCAACATCCAGCCGATATGCGCAAACCAAAGCCCTTTCTTCGCAGAGTAGGGGTCTTTATCGTTGTCATCAACATGACGATGATGAACACGATGATCTGACGACCAGTGCAAAATACTATTTTGCAGCGCCATAGCGCCACCAATCGCAAGGATCACACGAACTACAACATTGGCGTCGTAAGTTTTATGCGACCATAAGCGGTGATAGCCGGCAGTTATAGACATACCGGTAAAGTAAAATAGGAATATAGCCGCACCGATTTCTGCCCAATCGATGCCTTGATACGCCACCCATAGCGGCACACCAATAAACGCAATTGCGCCAGATATAATAAATACCAGCACATTAGTAAGGATAAGAGGAGGTTTTTTCATTTTATACAACTTGGCTTACAACTGTTCGCTAATTTATCGTTTTACGAGGCTTCAGGCAAGCAAAACCCAGATTAGTTCTGCTTACATGTGTAAAGTTTAATTATAGTAAAGCTACGCTGAAGCGCTCGTTATTTGCGGATTTTTCTGCTTAATGCTTGTTTATAAAAGAGATGATTCTGTTTCTCTTTCCCCACAGGTGTGTGTTGCGATAAACTACACATGCTAGTCTTTGATGTGCGGAGTTTGATTGCGTTAATGGCTATTCAGATGACGCTAGGGCTTCAATCCCGAGCGCTAAAAATCATCAAGCCGTTCAGAGCTAATCAACCTATGGTGCGAATGTGAGTCGACAAGAACAGAAATTAAAAACCCGCCAAAATATCATTCATGCTGCGTTTTCTTTGCTCGATGAAAACCGCAGCCTATCGGCAATCAGCTTGCGTGAAGTTGCCCGAGAGGCAGGTATAGCACCTACGTCTTTTTATCGACACTTCAAAGATATGGACGAATTGGGTTTAACGCTGGTGGATGAAGCCGGGTTAGCATTGCGGCAGCTTATGCGTCAGGCAAGGCGGCGTATAGCCTCTGGAGGCGGCGTAATACATACTTCTGTTGAAACCTTCATGGAATTTATTGCGGCAAATACAAACGTATTTCGTTTATTACTACGCGAGCATACTGGTACGTCGTCGGCTTATCGGTTGGCAGTATTTAGAGAGATTCAACACTTCATCGACGAGTTGACCGACTACATTATTGAACAGCAGGGCGTAGAATACGCATGCGCGCAGCTTCAAGCTGATGCCATGGTAAGGCTTGTATTCAGTGCGGGGGCCGAAGCATTAGAAGCAGATGAAAAACTAAGAGGTGAAATTGGTGAAAGAGTGAAAGCCCAATTGCGCTTTGTTCAAGTAGGTGCGACTCAGAAAGCCTAGCAGTGAAGTATTATCAAATGTTTTACGAAACAGATTCTTGTGTAAACCTTCTTATTACATAGCATATTACTTGTTAAGCTCTCTATAAAATAATGACTGGATACAGTCAGTCAATGTTAAGAAAAGAGAGCTCAATATGTATTATTCAGTTTTAGAAGTCACACCTACCGATGAAGCCTGGATCCCTCGCTATGTAAAACTCGCAGCGGATATAGTGTCGAAACATGGCGGAAAATATTTAGCGAACAGTGCAAATCATCAAACTTTAGAAGGCGAAAGAAAAGAACCTGCTATTCGCGTTATCATTCAGTGGCCTTCAAAGCAACATGCACTCGATTTTATGTCTGACCCGGACTACCTTCCGTTACTAAAATTAAGAACTGACGGTTCAGTTAGTCATCATGCTCTTGTGGAAGGCAAATAGTAGACAAATGAAGACTTACACGGAAACTAGCCTTTGCGTGTAAGTAAAACGCCAGCCTCAATGTGATGAGTAAACGGGAATTGATCGAATAGTGCCGATTGAGCAACGTGGTGAGTTTCACTTAAAAGCTCAAGGTTTTGCGCCAACGTTTCAGGGTTACACGAGATATACACGATATTATCGTAATCCTGAATCATTCTAAGCGAGTCTTCATCTAACCCAGCTCTTGGTGGGTCAACCAATACAGTTGTGAAATTATATGTACTTAGATCAATGCCTTCTAAGCGACTAAACGTACGTTCACCTTTCATAGCCTGAGTGAATTCTTCAGCGGCGAGTCTTACGATCTTCACATTATCAAGCTGATTTTGTTCAATATTAAACTGCGCAGCTTGTACAGAGGGCTTGGCTATTTCGGTCCCCACAACATTATCGAAGTGAAGGGCTAGCGGCAGTGAGAAGTTACCTGCACCGCAATACATCTCCAGTAAATCGCCAGAGAGCGGCTTTACGCAATCTAGTGCCCATTCAATCATGCTACAGTTTACTTCGGCATTGGGCTGAGTGAAGCTATTTTCGATATGCTTAAATATGAATTCTTTGCCATTAACGGGTAAGCGCTCAATAACAAAATCGTTGTCGATAATAAGCTTTTGTTTTCTCGCACGGCCGATGATGTTTACCTTCGTAAAGTGAGCCTCGAGTTTCGCCTTTAATTCTATTGCAGCCTCTTGCCACTTTTCATCTAGTTGACGATGGTATAAAAGGCTGATGACAAGCTCGCCAGATAGTGCAGAAAGATAATCGATTTGAAAAAGCTTCTTTCTTAGCGCTTCATTTGGTCTTACTTCTTTTAACAACAGCGTCATAGCATCGTTTATTGCTTTACAAGCAGGAGGAAAGCTATCTACGCGGTACTTTTCTTTTGTTTCCTGGTTGAACATGATGTGAAACAAATCATCGCCCTCATGCCATACTCTAAATTCGGCGCGCATACGGTAGTGAGTTGGTTGCGATGGAAATACGGACAAGTCAGGCGCATCGAACGGAGAAAGTAACGCAGTAAGACGTTCTACTTTTTCGTCCAACTGAGCTTGATAGCGTTGTTGTTCGGTCGCGGTCATAAAATTCTCCATTCAGTGTTGAGGTCGCGAATTGTAGTCTCTTAGAAAATAACTGCAACAAGCGCAATCCACTTCTGCACTATTATTGAGGAGCAGGTAGAAAAAAATCTGTATTAAAATTAAACAATACTGATTCTTAGCCGATAATAAGAAAGAGGATAGTGAGGATCAAATTATGAACGTGGGTCAAATTAAGGCTTTCATGGGCGATCAGAAGGTTGATCAAAAAGCAGATCAAAAGGCATCTGTTCACCCGAATGAAGCATTAAAAAAACAGTTGCAGCAAGATGGATTGCAGCAAGCAGCTGAATTTTCTAAACAACAGGCGGCTTCAGTATCTGTTTCAAGTAGCCAAACTAGCATTGGCTTGCGTGTGGTAAGTAGTAGCCTTAATCAAGCCTTAGAAATAGATGGCCAAAAGCCGCAAGCAACCAAAGAGAAAAATATTGAAGAGAAGTCGAGCAGTTTGTTCGATTTTGAAAAGGTTGCCAGAAATGTACTTAAGTTTGTAGGCGGTGTTATTCGTGGAGCAGCTGATGGTGGTGCAAGCGATGAGAAGTTAAATGGTTTATTTAGCCAAGCGAGAGAAGGCGTAAGCCGAGGCTTTGCTATGGCTGAAAAAGACCTAGCGGGTTTCATGAATGAAGAGATTGAACAAGGAATGGTAAAAAGTCGCGATCTCATCGATACGGGAATAAACGATCTGGAAAGTGACATATTCGGTCGCCAGCAGCCGAACGCCGTATCACTTTCATCCTTAAACGCAGTAGCTGCATCGGATGAGAAAAGCGGGAGCTTGCTGATTCGAACTAAAGATGGGGACGAAGTGAGTTTTAGTTTTGAGAGTCTTCGCTCGTTCCAAGCGTCTCAACAACTTAACTTCCAAGCCCAGGCATCTCAGGAGCAATCTGGCGGCAGTGGTGAGCAAGGTGAAAACAATTTTACAGCATCATACCAACAACAAACTTCTTACCAATACTATGAACGAAGCGGTATTAGTTTTTCATTGAAAGGCGAACTTGATGCAGATGAGTTGGAATCGATCGCTGATTTGGTCGGTCAAGTTCAGGATCTTGCCGATACTTTCTACAGCGGAGATATAGACAAAGCTTTCGAAGACGCACTAAGTTTAGGCTTTGACGATAAAGAGTTGGTTGGCTATGCGTTGCAGTTGAATAGGACTACGCAAACCGAAGTGTTAAAAACATACGAGAATATCCAGCATTACAACGAGGATAAAAGCGATAACGGGCAGTTTGGAAATGTGGTTAGTCCCATTGCTCAATACTTAGAGAAGATGATGGATACTTTTGCGAATGCAGAAAGCAAGCTAGAGAGCAGTGAAGACTACAATGCTTTAATAGCTGGTATCATTAACGAAATGGAAGATGTTCAGGTACCCGACCTCATATCAGCAATAAATAGATTCCGCTCATTTAACCAAACCCTGTTAGAGGGTCTTCCTCAATCTGCTGAAACTAGCGAAAGTTAGTGGTCTACCAAAATAAAAAGCCCGGAAGAAAGCTAACCGGGCTTTTGTTGAATAACTGATACTTGAGTATACAGGGCTATGCGTGTTCGACTTTATCCTTTGCAGGACGAACCTTAAGTGTTCGTTCCTGAAAGATTGAGTCGTTTGTCTTATCAATAACACTGTTAAGATCGTCTGTGACAACCTCGATAAAACCGTAGCCTTTTCTCTTTCCAGTTTTACGATCCTTCATTAAGCGAACCGACTGCACTTCGATAAAACTACTGAAGTACTCTTTCACCGCGTTTTCGTTTGCTCGGTATGGCAAATTACCTACATATAAAGTTTCTACTGATCCGTCATTAGAATGTGCTCTAGCATCTGAGGAAGATGAACTTTGAATAAGAGACGCTAGCCAAGGAGTAACGATACCGCTGATCAGCAGGGCTGCTGATACGGTCAATGGAACATGGACGTTTAAACTAGCAGAAGAAAATAACAAGTAACCTGCAATTGCAAAAATAGCGCTAATAACAGCGCATTGAATAAAGCCTACTTTCATATACCTACCTTTCTATTGTTTATTATGGTGTTGGAGGCTGTACATAGTTTACTCATTTGTAACAATTTGAACAATAAAATGTGAAAAAACTAGTCTAAAGATGCATTGAGTCCATAGAAATGATGCAGAAATGAGCGGTTAACACCAAAAGTGGCTTAAAAAGCAAAAAAATCCAATTTAAGTATTGATCTTTCACAAGAGGTATCTATAATGCGCTCCACGTTCTGAGGGGGCTTCGAGAAAAACAAAGCCAACTTAGCAACAAGTGCGAAATCAAGTTTTCAAACAAATAAAAAGTTTAAAAACATGGTTGACATCGAAAATAAACGGTGTAAAATGCGCACCTCACTCGAACAGGGTGAGTC
>NZ_CACSIH010000024.1:0-264 GCF_902705805.1 Alteromonas alvinellae
GGGTAAGCGGATTAAATGGTTGATCTTACCTTTGCATGAGAGTGAGACAGACCGGCATCTCATCGGATTATCTGGTTGATGCTTCACCTACTGCTGGTGCATGTTTCCTTCGCTAATTCCAGCAAGAACCCCACACGCCTCAACTTCCCGGTCATCGTTGCAACTCGCTCTCAGTGAAACGAGTTGTTTCTCAAGCGCTTGCAGAGCGGTTATCTGCGACCGCACATGAGAGATGTGATCATCGAGCAAGGCGTTGACGGCGGT
>NZ_CACSIH010000025.1:0-43104 GCF_902705805.1 Alteromonas alvinellae
TATCTATGTGGATTGGTATTGTTGGCGATGCACGCCAAAGACTTCGCTAAACAGTTAGACAGTGACTTTACTGAGAATATAGGTTTTCATTAAATCGTCTGCATAAATGAACATTACAGTGTGCAGTGAAAATAGAAACTCAAACACAAGTGTTAACGGCGTGCTTTGTTGCAAATTTATTAAAAAATAATGCATTAAGTTTCATTTTTGGTGGGTTTTATTCAATTTTTAGTGGTTTTTTATGCTGCTTTGTTGTGTTTTGAAAAACCACGTGATACTTATTCAGGTACAAAATAACAACAGGTTTGAATATGAATTCGGGATCCGTCGCTAGTCTGCTCTTCGAAGCAGGCTCTCTAATGCTAATAGGAATGGTGTTTGTTTTTTCATTCTTAGGGCTGCTCATTGTGGGTATTCATCTCATTGCACGGTTTTGTGAAGCCTGTCCCGGTGAAACAGCAGAGCCTTCCGCTAATTTAAAAGGGCCTTCAGCTAATTTAGGCCGAAACAATCAAGCGGTACAACCAGGAATAGATGGAAGCGTTGTCGCCGCTATTTCTGCCGCCATTCATACCCATCGTCAAAATTCAAAAAAATAAAGCCTAATCAGGAGTTACCATGTCTAAGCCTCTGGCCCTTACCGAGCTGGTCCTGCGAGATGCACACCAGTCGCTTCTTGCTACGCGTATGCGTATTGAAGATATGCTTCCCATAGCAGAAAAACTAGATAAAGCTGGCTTTTGGTCAGTTGAATCTTGGGGTGGTGCTACATTTGATGCCTGTATTCGTTATTTAGGGGAAGACCCTTGGGAGCGCATCAGAAAGCTAAAAGCAGCCATGCCTAACACGAAACAGCAAATGCTGTTGCGTGGCCAAAACCTATTGGGTTACCGCCATTATGCTGACGATGTTGTCACTCGCTTTGTAGAGCGTGCTCACGAAAGTGGCGTAGATGTATTTAGAATTTTTGATGCCATGAATGACATTAGAAATTTGAAAACCGCAATAAAAGCGACCATAGACAGTGGCGCTCACGCGCAAGGGACAATTTCTTATACGGTAAGCCCTGTGCACAATCTTAAGCTTTGGCTCGAAATGGCGAAACAGCTAGAAGACCTAGGGGTTCATTCTATCTGCGTAAAAGATATGGCTGGGCTTTTAAAACCGTACGAGTGCGAGGCATTGATTACCGGATTAAAAGAAACGGTTGATGTACCTATTGCCATGCAGTGCCATGCCACAACAGGGTTGAGTACAGCGACGTATCAAAAAGCTATCGATGCCGGTATTGATATGCTGGACACGGCTATTTCTTCAATGAGCATGACTTATGGTCATAGCGCAACTGAGACCATGGTTTCTATCGTAGAAGGTACTGAGCGCGATACGGGCATTTCATTGCCTGAGCTTGAAGACATTGCCAGTTACTTCAGAGAGGTAAGAAAGAAATACAGCAAGTTCGAAGGCAGCCTCAAAGGGGTAGATGCACGTATTCTTTTGGCTCAAGTACCGGGCGGAATGCTAACCAACATGGAAAGCCAGCTTAAAGAGCAGGGCGCTGAAGATAAATTCGAAGAAGTGTTGAAAGAAATTCCACGGGTGAGGGAAGATCTTGGGTTTATTCCTCTGGTTACGCCAACCTCACAAATTGTAGGCACGCAGTCAGTGCTTAACGTACTCACCGGCGAGCGTTACAAAAGCATAACAAAAGAAACCGCAGGCGTCCTCAAAGGTGAATATGGCGCTACCGCAGCACCAGTAAATAAGGAATTGCAGGCGCGTGTACTTGATGGCGCAGAGCCCGTGACATGCCGCCCTGCTGACAATATTGCCCCAGAGCTGGATACACTGAGTAAAGAGCTTGATGAACTGGCCGAGAAAAAGCAATTATCGCTGTCAGACGATAAAATTGATGATGTTCTGACTTATGCCTTATTCCCGCAAATAGGCCTAAAGTTTATCGAAAACCGCGGCAACCCTGATGCGTTTGAACCTGCACCTAGCGCGCAAGAGTCGCAAAGCTCGAGTGCGCCTAAATCTGCTGAAGCCAAGTTAAAATCACAAGGGGCTACCGCGAGTGAAACTTACGACGTAAACGTAGATGGAAAAGTGTATCGCGTAGAAGTGGCACCTTCAGGTACGCTGACGAGCGTTACACCTGCTAGTGGCTCTCAGACGCAAGCACTGCCTCAAACCAATAGCGCTGAGGCATCAGCCTCTACCGCTTCACAGTCTATTGATGCACCGCTTGCAGGTAACGTCTTCAAAATCTTGGTGAGAAACGGCGACAGCGTGTCAGAAGGCGATGTGGTGATGATCCTTGAAGCCATGAAAATGGAGACAGAGATCCGCTGTGCATACACCGGTACGGTCACCGACATTACTGTTAGTGAAGGCGATGCCGTAACCAGTGGTCAACCGTTAATCTTATTGGGGTAGTACATGGATAAGTTAATGGTACTTTGGGATAGTACCGCGCTTGCGCACTTTGAAGCCGGCCAGCTTATAATGATGGCGGTGGGTTTCGGTTTGTTGTACTTGGCCATTGTTAAAAAGTTTGAGCCATTGCTCTTATTACCCATTGGTTTTGGTGCATTGCTTACTAATATCCCTATTGCTGGTTTTTCAGAAGCGGGGGGCTTGCTGCACTACATATACAAAATCGGCATAGATACAGGGGTATTTCCTCTGCTCATCTTTATGGGCGTAGGCGCAATGACTGATTTCAGTGCGCTTATTGCTAACCCTAAAATGTTGTTACTTGGCGCAGCTGCGCAGTTCGGTATTTTTGCTACCTTGTTTGGCGCGATAGCGTTAAACCTTATACCTGGCTTTGAGTTTACGTTAAAAGACGCGAGTGCCATTGCTATCATAGGTGGCGCGGATGGGCCTACTGCCATTTTCCTCGCCTCACGGCTTGCGCCTGATTTGCTTGGTGCGATTGCCGTCGCTGCATACTCTTATATGGCGTTGGTACCTATTATCCAGCCACCTATCATGAAAGCGCTGACCACAAAAGAAGAGCGCGAGATAAAAATGGGTCAACTACGACCTGTGTCAAAGCGAGAGAAGATTATTTTCCCGCTTGCTGTGCTATTTATGACTATCTTGTTTTTACCGGCCGCAACGCCGCTTGTCGGCATGTTCTGCTTCGGTAACTTAATGAAAGAGTGTGGAGTGGTAGACAGATTGAGCAAAACAGCCCAAAACGAGCTCATCAATACGGTCACCATTTTCCTTGGTTTAGCAGTAGGATCAAAGTTATCAGCTGAAGCATTCCTTACGGTCGAGACTTTAGGTATTTTGGGGCTTGGGGCTATCGCGTTTGGTATAGGCACTGCCGCAGGCGTACTTATGGCCAAGCTAATGAGCAAGCTGTCGGGTGGCAGTATAAACCCGCTAATAGGCGCGGCTGGCGTGTCTGCTGTGCCAATGGCTGCTAGAGTAGTGAACAAGGTTGGGTTAGAAGCAAACCCACATAACTTTCTACTAATGCATGCAATGGGGCCTAACGTGGCAGGCGTACTAGGTAGTGCGGTTGCCGCAGGTATTCTGTTGGCACTTGTTGGGTAGGTCCTACTTCCGCATTTAGAAAAAGGGGCATCTAACTGCCCCTTTTTTACGTTTTTAGCACTATTTCAGCAGAGAATGTCGACTAGAGTGAAGGTAATTAGCGCATTCAGTTTCATAGGCTAAATCAGCGTGAAAGAAAGAAGTGTGCGTGTCTAATGAGATTGGAAGTTAGCGTTTTATCTTATCGTATTTTGCGGCACTAGCGATTGGTATGCGGTTACTAGCTTCTTAGTACGAGTATGCTGTGGCCACCTAAAGATAGTCTCGGTCTTCCCTTCCTCTACAATTTCGCCGCCTTCCATTACGATAATTCTATCTGCAATGTGGCGCACAATCCCTAAATTGTGGCTAATAAAAATAAAGGCTAAGCCCAACTCTTGTTGCAGCTGCAAAATAAGGTTTACGGTTTGCGAACGGATGGTGGGGTCTAGTGCTGCAAAAGGTTCATCAGCCACTAACACTTTAGGTTTTAAAACAATGGCCCTGGCAAGCGCTACGCGCTGCTGTTGTCCATCAGAAAGCATATGACGGTAAAAGTAATAGTGTTCGCGTAAAAGCCCTACCTTAACCAACATATCTTCAATAATTGGTTTGCGTTCGGCTTCACTTAGCCCTGTATTTAAACGCAAAGGTTCGTCAAGAATTTTGCCAACGGGTACAGCCGGGTTCATCGACTCAGCACTGTGCTGCAGAATCATCCGAATGTCGTGAGTGCGTTTTCGCTGCCCATCTTTTGACTGGTACTTTGCTAAATATTTGTGGGTGTTTATTTCGATTTCACCAGCATCGGCAGGCAGTGCACCTACTAGTAATTTTGCAAGTAATGATTTACCTGAACGGTTTTCACCAATAATAGCGATAGTTTCCCCTCGCTTAACGCTCAAATTAACCGGGCCAAGCTGGAATACTTCAGGCCGCTTTGACCATCGTTTCTTTTCGTTGTGTATAAACGTGAGATCTTTTACCTGCAAAATATCCATTACAATTTCTCCATATGAAGCGGATAATGGCAGCTATAGTTATGGTCATGAATTTTACGTACTGCTGGAGTTTGAACACAGGCTCGTTGCGCGCGCGGGCAGCGCGGACCCAATCGGCATCCAATAGGTAAATGTTGAAGCGTTGGTATAGAGCCGCTTAAGGTTGGTAATGATGACTTCGGCGGCAAATCTTTTCTGAAACTCGGTGCACTATCTAGCAATGCTTTGGTATACGGATGAAGCGGGCGCTTCTTAATGTGCTTCATTTTTCCAGATTCGACGGTTTGTCCAGCGTATAGCACCGTCATAGAATGAGACATACTTGCGATTGCCAGCAAATCATGGCTGACAAA
Source organism: Alteromonas alvinellae (assembly GCF_902705805.1). NCBI lineage: Bacteria > Pseudomonadati > Pseudomonadota > Gammaproteobacteria > Alteromonadales > Alteromonadaceae > Alteromonas > Alteromonas alvinellae. The sequence continues at coordinate 4,907 of NZ_CACSIH010000025.1, forward strand.
CAAAATAGATAGGGAACGGGTTTGATTCAGGCGCGTAAATAGCTTCAATATCTGTGTTTTTGTCGTTGGCTCCATGCCTCGAGTTGGGTCATCTGCGATTAGCAATTTTGGTTGAGATACCAACGCCATCGCGATCATAAATTTTTGACCAATATCAGCAGGGATTTGATGAGGAAATGCGCTCAAGTAATGCTTGTGGTGCTTTATTCCCACCTTATGTACGGTACTTATGGCTATCTTCTTTCTGTGCTGAGCTCGTTGCCAAAACCATCTACCTTCAACGAATTCATCAGGAATACTTTCTTCGAGTTGCTCGCCTAACGTCGCTGATGGGTCCAAACTAGCCTGGGGGTTTTGAAAAACTACCGCGATTTCACGACGCATTACTTCGCGGCGTTGCTGCACCGACATGCCTAAAAGGTTTTCACCATTCCAGCTCATGCGGTCGGCAGTTAAATTCCACTGATTGGGCAGCGCTCCACATATTGCAGATACAATCAAGCTTTTACCAGAACCTGATTCACCAACCAGAGCGCGGATCTCTCCCGAGCTTACCGACAAATTTACCTTATCCAAGGCCTTTATTGTGCCTTCACCATTCTGCATTTCTAAGGTGAGATTTTTAATATCAAGCATTGGCATATCAGTAACTCACCCTTTTTCGAAGCGAAGAACGTAGGCCATCACCCACTATGTTAATGGACAGCACTATAAAAAATATCGTCATGCCAGGGACCGCTACGTTCCAAGGTGCCAAGTAAGTTACATCCAGCCCATCGGCTAGAATAACGCCTAGCTCAGGTAACGGTGATTGGGCACCTAAATTTAAAAAGCCCAGTGCTGAAATATCAATCACCGCGATAGAAAGCGCAAGGGTCCCCTGCACAACCAGCATCTCCGTCATGTTGGGTAAAATAGAGTGAATGAAAAGCTGCCATTTACTAGCCCCATCTAATGTCGATGCCACGATGTAGTCTTTCTTCATCTCAGCGCGCACAAAGCTTCGCGTGTGATGCACAAACTGAGGAATTAAAGCCAGCGTGATTGCCCACATACTGTTGACCAAGCCTGTACCCAATATAGCAACGATAATAATGGCTATGAGAAGGGTAGGTATAGCCATGAGTGCATCGAGTAAATGGTTCACCACACTGGATCGCACTCCTCTTAGCATGCCAGCGAGCGTACCTAGACTCACGCCCATTAACATAGCAAGCACAACAGTGATAAATGCTGAACCTAACGTAGTTCTGCAGCCATAGATAATACGAGTGAACAAGTCTCGTCCCAACGCGTCTGTTCCAAAAAGATGAGAAATGGAGCCATTAGCTAGCCAGCTTGGCGGTATTAATAACCCATCAATATTTTGCTCTATTGCACCATAGGGGGTGATGACAGGAGCGAACAATGCACATACAACAAACAGCGCCAGCATGATTAAGCCGAGCATAGAAATGTGGCTCGCTTTAAACGACGCCCAGGTTCTTTGCCACGGCGATGGATGAAACTCTTCTTCGTACAAACTAAACTGTGGCACGTTCGTATTTCTCTCTACTTGGATCAATCAAACGGTTAAATAAATCAACGAGAATTGTTAGGGTAACCACCACCGTAGATACCGCCATCATGCCGATACGAAGAGCAGGGTAATCTCGTTGATAAATGGCTTGAATCAACCAGTTGCCAATACCGGGCCATGAAAATAGGGTTTCAACAATCATAGCATTCGTTATAAGCGTAGTAATTTGAATGGCCATTAACGGTAAAATAGGAAGCAGCGCATTACGAAGAATATGACGGAAGAATATTTGCCAGCTAGAAAGCCCGCGCGACACAGCAGCAGCAATGTATGGACGATGCTTTACATCTATAACAGAGCGCCTGGTTATGCGAATCATTGAGGCCGTAGTAACGGCACCGATAGCAAACGTGGGCAGCGCTAGGTGAGACAACGCATCTTTTAAAGCCAAGGATTTGTTTTCGATATCTGACAGTAACACGTCAAACAAAATAAAGCCGGTAACCGGTTCTATGTCGTAGATTAAGCTTATTCGACCAGATAGTGGTGCCACATCTAACTGCAAACTAAATATAAGAATAAGCAGCAATGCAAACCAGAAAACGGGAAAAGAATAGGTGGTAATACTCGTGCTATTGATTAAATGATCAGACGTTGAATAACAGCGAATACCGGCATAATACCCTAAAGGTATTCCAACAAATAAAGCCATTAACATCGCATATGTTGCTAATTCTATGGTGGCGGGCATGGCAATGCCCACTTCTTCTCGAAGCGGCAGACCAGAGGTAAAGCTGTATCCCCAGTCTCCCGTCAGTAGATTACCCACGTAGTAGAAAAATTGAAAAGCATAGGACTGGTCTAGCTTAAATTGTTTTTCAAGTGCCGCGCGCTGAATTTCGTTTTGAGGCACAAGTCCGGTCAAGTTTTCGAGAGTGTCGCCTGGAAAGAGGTATGCGAGTGAAAACGAAATAATTGTTAACACTAAAAGCGTTAATATAAATAAAGTACAATATCTTACGAGAATCTGGATCACAGTGTTTTTTCTACCCCACCAAAACGTACACCACCGAAGGGATTTATTGTCATGCCTTGTAATTCATTTCTATATGCTTGATAGCGATAGGCATGGGCAATGGGCACCAAGGGAAGACGCTCGTATAATAGACGATTCACTTGCTTATAAATAGTGGTACGCTCTTCAATATCATCGGTTTGAAGGGCTTCATTGAGCAGCTTATCATAGTCATCGTTACACCACATCGCGCGGTTTGTGCCCGATGGTATGGCGCCGCAGCTCAAAAGGGGGCGATAAAAATTATCAGGGTCACCGTTATCCGCAGACCAGCCAATTAATACTGAGTCGTGCAGGCCTTCCTGAAGATGGCGCCTGAATGTAGTCCAATCGTAGCTTACAATGGTGGCCTCCACCCCAACGTCGCGAAGATAGCGCTGAATAAGCTCTGCCATTTTATTCGCGTTTGGGTTGTAAGCGCGTTCTACAGGCATAGCCCATATCGTCATTGAAAACCCAGGCGCTACACCTGCATCAGCCAGTAATTTGCGCGCCAATACCGGATTATAGGCCGTGTCATCAGCATCATTTTGAAACGCCCAACTTGCCGCAGGCAGCAATGTTTTCGCTCGCGTAGCGCTATCGAAATACACAGCTTCTAATAGGGTGTTTTTATCAATAGCGGCAGCGAGTGCCCGCCTTACATCAGGGTTATCAAATGGTGGGCGCTGGGTGTTAAAGGCCCAAAAGCCAATGTTAAGGCCCGGTTTTTCGGCTAGTGTCAGGTCACTTTCGGTGCGAATCACCTCAAGCTCAGTTTGTGCAGGAAACGCTGTTGCGTCACATTCCCCAGTCATTAGCTTTGCCAATCTAAGTGAGCTTCGTGGCGTTATATCAAAAATGAGTTGCTCGACCACGGGCGTTTCCGGCTTCTGTTCTTCGCTCAACCCATGAGGCTCTGATGTCACGCCACTGTCGCCGTTGGGGTGTTCTTCCATTGCTTGTATACGCCAATAGTTGTCATGGCGTTGATACTTAATAAAGTGATCTTTGCGATAGCTGTAAAATTTAAATGGCCCGGTGCCAATTGGAAGTTCGTCAATTTGGCTCGGTGTACCGGCCTTTGCAAGCGTGTCGGCATATTCTTCTGACAAAATAACAGCGAAGTCTGTAGCTAAATTTGATAAGAATGAGCTATCGCGGCGTTTAAGCGTGATTTCAACGCGATAGCCGTTGACACGCTCTACCGATTCAATATTTTGAGCAAGACCAATACTTTCAAAATACGGGTAACGCCCGCCTGACACATAATGATAAGGATGCGAACGCAAACGCCACCGGTTTATACTAAAAATTACGTCGTCGGCGTTGAAATTCCGTGTAGGTTCGAAATAGCCTGTTTTGTGAAACCAAACGTCTTTGCGAAGCTGAAAAGCATAGGTAAGTCCATCATCGCTAACTAACCAACTACTCGCTAGGCTTGGCACAATACGACCCGAATTCGGATCGAAATCGAGTAGTCTGTCGTATAGTTGGTGCGAGGTTGCATCCGATGTTGTACTTGACGTATCGAGCTGGGGGTTAAAAGTAACTGGATTGCTTTCAGAGCAGTAAATGATGCCTGTATTGTAAAACGCTTGCTTATTCTGTTTAGCGCAAGATGCAACTAAAAGCGCCGTACATAAACACAATGACAAACGCGTTACCAAACCATGGGACATGCTTTACGCCTCAACGTTTTCAGCGGAAGAATCTAATAAGTTATATTTTTTGAGATAGCCTCGTAGCTGATGATAAGTTAGGCTCAATTTTTCTGCGGTTTTCTTTTGATTAAACTGACTATCAGCAAGTGCCTGTTTTATCATATCTATCTCATGTTGTTGAGAGCGTTCTTTCAAATCTATGGGATATTCAACAATTTCTTGCTTTGGAGCTGGGGCAAGCGGAGTAACGTCGACATTTTCTGTCCGCTCGCTAACAAATGGGATGTCTGTCTGTACTTTTTTGTTAACCGAGTCTGATGTGCTCACTCTATCGTTTGTTTTTACTCTGCTCTTTGGACGATAGACAGACTCGAATGGATCAAGCACTATTTCATGTACTGGAAGATGAGGGTTGTTAGTTCTATAAACTGCTCGTTCGACCACGTTTTTGAGCTCCCGTATGTTACCAGGCCAATCATAGTCAAGTAGCGTGCGTTTGGCTTTCTCGGTAAATCCGCTAAATAACTCCATCTCCATTTCGCGGGCCATGTTAATAGCAAAATTTTCGGCTAACATCATGATGTCCTCACGACGTTCGCGAAGAGGAGGGATAGTAATAACGTCAAACGCAAGTCGATCCAAAAGGTCAGCGCGAAACTCACCTGCGTCAGCAAGAGCCGGTAAATCTTCGTTTGTCGCTGCGATAAGGCGAACATCAGTTTTTACTGATTTGCTGCCACCAACGCGCTCAAACTCACCGTATTCAACGACACGAAGCAGCTTCTCCTGAATAAGGCCTGATGTGTTGGCAAGTTCGTCCAAAAACAAGGTACCGTTATGAGCAACTTCAAAACGGCCTTCACGACGTTTTGACGCGCCAGTAAACGCGCCTGCTTCATAGCCGAAAAGCTCACTCTCTAATAAACTTTCGCTTAACGCTGCGCAATTTAGTTTAATGTAGTTTTGATCCCAGCGCTTAGAGAGGAAGTGGAGTCGGGCCGCTATCAGCTCTTTACCTGTGCCTCGCTCGCCTATAACAAGCACTGGCTTGTCTAGCGGTGCAATCTGTGAAATTTGTTCTAAAACTTCTAGAAAACTATTCGCTTGACCAAGCAAATTATCTTGCTGTCGATACCTACTCATTAAATCCCTCAAAATTTAGTCATTTCGACCAATTAATAGTGTAGAACAAAATAAATTGATAAACGAGTATTATTTGGCTGCGTGAAAAATGTATAAAAAATAGTAAGTTAGCATCGACGGAAAGTTGGCAAGTATATTGAATACTATGTTTACCAAGAGTAACCTATTTATCAAGTGTGGTGTTTTTAACACTTACCATTTTTAGCAAGAGGTAATTATTATGGGTATCTTCTCGCGTTTTACAGATATTGTGAATTCGAACATTAATGCGCTTTTAGACAAGGCAGAAGATCCTGAGAAAATGGTTAGATTAATCATTCAGGAAATGGAAGACACATTGGTTGAGGTGCGCTCTGCATCTGCAAAAACCTTAGCCAATAAAAAAGAAATTGTTAATCAAATTGCCAAGTATGAAAGCGATGCAAGCGACTGGGAAGCGAAAGCAGAACTTGCGTTAAGTAAGGACAGGGAAGACTTAGCACGTGCTGCACTGCAAGAAAAGAAAAAGTCTGCAGAAGCTGCCGACGCACTAAGTAAAGAACTGGCCATTGTTGATGAACAAATCAGTAAACTTCAGGATGAAATTGGTCAGCTTCAAGAAAAGCTTGCGGATGCTAAGAGTCGTCAGAAGGCGATTATTATGCGCCAGAAAACGGCTAGCTCACGCCTTGAAGTGAAAAAGACGCTAGATAGCTCTAAAGTTGATAATGCGATGGGACGTTTTGAGCAATACGAGCGTAAGATTGATGACCTTGAATCCCAGGTAGAAGCCTATGATTTAGGTAAAAAGACACTGCAAGACGAGTTTGCCGAGCTAGAAGCTAGCGATAAAGTGGAAGACGAACTTGCGGCGTTGAAAGCGAAAGTTAAAGGTGCGAATCAAAGCGCTGAAAAGTCAGAATAATAAGAATAGGGTGTACCCTCCTGATGTTAATTCGGAGGGAGGGTAGTTACATCAGAGTTTGTAGGAGAGATTGAGATGGATGAAGGTACAATTGCAGTGTTGGTTATGCCCCTTGTGGTGTTCTCAATATTCGTAGCTCCCATTTGGCTAATTTTACACTACCGCAGCAAAAAGCAGGTCAACCAAGGACTGAGTGCAGAAGAGCATGCTTCCTTACAAGACCTAGCCGAGAAAGCTGAGAAGATGAGTGAGCGAATTGAGACATTAGAGGCCATTTTGGATAGCGAGGCGCCTGAGTGGAGGAATAGAGCATGAGAAATGGTAAACAGCTCTATCGAAATCCAGAAAATGCAAGGATCGCAGGCGTCTGTTCAGGGGTAGCCGAGTATTTTGGCCTTGAAACCTGGTTAGTTCGAATTTTAGTAGTAACAGGTTTCTTTTTGTTGGCTGGACCTTTCATCTTTGTTGCTTATATTGCAGCTTGGTTCATTCTTGATAAGAAGCCCATTGGGTTGAAAAATGCACCTGCACAACCTGTTTTTTCAAAAGGGAAGGGCTGGACAAATCCCAACGGTGGTCAGGTAAAAAGTTCAAAAGTCGAAGTGAAGACGAAAGTGTGGCAAGCGGGTGAGCCACCCAAGCAGGCATTTCATGATATTCGTAATCGCTTTGAAAAAGCCGAAGTCCGCCTTCGCAAAATGGAAACATATGTAACGTCTCGCGAATACCAACTCAATAAAGAAATTAGTCGTCTTTAATTGGCGATGGTGCGACAAGCAAACTTGAATGAAGCCGCTCGTGTTGAGCGGCTTTTTGTTATATAAAACAATGCGTTTACTTGGTTTTGTAAAATTCCTGTTACAGCAAAATCGAGTCGCTCGTAAGGGCTTACACTTTTCGACGTCACGAATTTCATTAGACTGATAGGCAAGTTTTTAACTCTTATTGGTTACAGAAGTTATGCCAAAATCAACGCAATACCAGTCGAGACAATCTGATGAAAATGGCATTATCCATTGGTCAGATGAAGAGAATCAGATTTGGTCTGAACTCTACGCGAGACAAATTCCGCTGGTGAAAGAAAGAGCGTGCCAAGAATACTTGGACGGGCTTGATTTGTTGAAGTTAAATGAAAAGGAAATCCCTCAGCTACCCGACATCAACAAAGTACTGATGGAGAAAACGGGTTGGCAAACAGCCGAAGTGCCTGCGTTAATTAATTTTGGTGAATTTTTCAGATTACTGGCGAATAAGCAATTCCCTGTTGCCACCTTCATTCGTACTCGTGAAGAATTTGACTACCTGCAAGAGCCCGACATCTTTCATGAAGTGTTTGGTCATTGTCCGTTATTAACTAATCCAGCATTTGCCCATTTTACCCACACTTACGGCAAGTTAGGTTTAGCTGCTAGCAAAGAAGACCGAGTTTATCTTGCTCGTCTTTATTGGTTCACCGTAGAGTTTGGATTGGTGCGCGCGAAGGATGAACTTAAGATATATGGCGGCGGCATCTTATCTTCACCTGGCGAAACCATATACGCATTGGACAGCGACACCCCATTGCGTAACCCGCTTACTGCAATTGATGCGCTTCGAACACCTTATCGCATTGATATTATGCAGCCTCTTTATTATATCTTACCGGAATTCGACCATCTGTTTGAATTAGCGGAAATGGATATTATGGCACTCGTAGAAGAAGCGAAGTCTTTAGGGCTATTTTCCCCACTTTTCCCACCTAAAGAGAAAAAAGCCAGCTAACACTATTGTTAATTAAATGTGTTTTATATAGGATGCCGCTCACTGAAGCGGCATCTTTTTTATTTGGTATGCGCGGCCTTTTAATCATGCTCTCTGCGCGTTCTTGAATGTGTGATTCATCGCAAATTTAACCATCTGTAACATTTATCTTGTTATCTTTTTGTAAAAGTATGGTATTCTGTACATATATGTTTACAAAATAGCTATAACACCCTATGCGTCTAGAAATAAGCTGTCAGGACCGTCTTGGAATTACTCAAGATGTTTTAGATATTCTCGTTACTAAAGAAATAGACCTACGCGGTATTGAAATTGATCCCGCAGGTAAAATTTTCCTTAATTTTCCCAATATCGAATTTGCAGATTTTCAACATCTTATGCCTCAAATTCGCCGTATTGACGGGATCGATGATGTGAAGACGACCCTTTTCATGCCAGGAGAGCGTGAAAAAAATCAGCTGTCCGCGATCTTAAGAACGCTGCCCGACCCTGTGTTCTCAATAGACGCTAAAGGTAACATCTTATTGTGTAACGAAGCGGTGAGCGCTGGGCTTGAGATGCCGAGCAGTGAAATCGTAGGTACAGATATCAGCGAGGCTGTTAAGGGGTTCAACTTTACAAAGTGGATGGATGGAAAGTCACCAGGTCCACAATCTTCAAAAGTGAAGTTCATTCAACAGGATTATCTTGCCGATATGCTGCCTATAACTGTACCTGATGGTGAGAAAAATATGATCATGGCGGGTGCCGTAGTTATCTTGAAATCAGAAATGCGCCTTGGTCAACAATTTACAGCTTTTCACCAGTCGCCCACCGACAGTTTTGATCGCTTTATTACTCAATCTCCGTTTATGAAACGCGTCGTTCATGAAGCGAAGCGAATCGCTGATTTAGACGCTCCTATTTTAATATTCGGCGAAACGGGAACGGGTAAAGAAATGATTGCCAGAGCATGTCATCAGTCTAGCCGCCGCAGCGAGGGTGCGTTTCTGGCGCTTAATTGTGCTTCATTACCTGATAGTGTGGCAGAAACTGAGTTATTTGGTTATGCGGCGGGCGCATTTAATCAACCAAATGCAAAAGTAGGTCTGCTGGAGCAGGCGAAAGGCGGTACTTTATTACTTGACGAAATAGCGGATATGTCTTCACAGCTTCAGGCCAAATTACTACGCGTTCTTGAAGATGGTGAATTTAGAAGAGTAGGAGATTCTGAGCCCGTTAAGGTAGATGTTCGATTTATTTGCACTACCTGCCGTGATTTAGGACAACTTGTAGAAGAAGGGAGATTCAGAAAAGAACTCTACTACCGCTTAAATGTACTAAGTCTAGTTATGCCATCATTAAAAGACCGAAGACAAGATATCGTGCCTCTTGCCGAGTCGTTTATTGTCCAACACAGCACAAAGCTAGGCCGTCGTCCTGCGAAGCTGAGCAAATCATGCGTTGATTTTCTACAGCAGTATCCATGGCCCGGTAACGTAAGACAGTTGCAAAATGCATTATATCGCGCGTTGTCACTGCTTGATGGCAAGGAAATAACGAAGGAAGATATTCAACTTCCAAGCTGTGCCCCCAGTGTCACCTATATAGATGAGAACTTTGACGGAACATTAGATGAGGAAGTGAAGAAATTTGAGAAGGACCTGCTCAAGCGATTGTACCCTTCCTATCCGAGTACTCGCCAATTAGCCAAAAAGTTAGGTTTGAGCCACACAGCTATTGCTAACAAGCTGAGAGAGTACGGCATCAACAAAGCGACGGTTAAGCTTTAATTCATCCATGTGCTGACCTTTGTTATTTGGCTAGGGTCAGCGCGTTTCGTTATTGTCTCTTATTCATCCAATAGCACAACAACATTACCTGTTACGAAAAATTTACATTGCCTGAATAGCAAGCCTGCTGTGGCATATCTATATGACAGTCGATGTAGTGCGTACATCCTTTCTTACAGCGGAATAAAACTTCGTCGCTCTAACACTTCTCAAGTTATACCGACTAGTGGCATAACTATACCTAGAAACCTAACGCTTATGCATAGAGCTGTAGCGCTGAAGCATCAAATTCGTTGTTCACGCCAATTGATCTAACACTCAAGCTATAAGCGCAGCAAGTAAATTATTCGTCGAGGAAAGAACAATGAAATTAGCGACCTACAAAAATGAAACCCGCGATGGCTGCCTGATGGTAGTGTCGAAGGATCTTTCTCGCGCGTGCAGTGCACAAGACATTGCGAAAACGATGCAGCAAGCATTAGATAACTGGAAAGAGATTGCTCCTCAGCTTCAGATGAAATACCAAGCACTCAATGATAACACGTGCGACAGCGTACCCTTTGACGCGTCTCGCTGCGAGTCACCGTTGCCTAGGGCTTATCAATGGGCTGACGGAAGTGCTTATGTGAACCACGTAGAGCTTGTGAGAAAAGCAAGAAATGCAGAAATGCCGGAAAGCTTTTGGACTGATCCCCTGATGTATCAAGGTGGTTCTGACGATTTTATCGGACCTCTTGATGACATCATATTACCAAGCGATGACTGGGGAATAGATTTTGAAGGCGAAGTAGCGGTTGTCACCGATGACGTTCCGATGGCGTGTTCACCAGAGCAAGCTTCAGAGCGTATCCGTCTTGTTATGCTAGTTAACGATGTCTCGCTTAGAGGGTTGATACCTGGCGAACTAGCGAAAGGGTTCGGCTTCTTTCAATCAAAACCTGCTTCTAGCTTCTCTCCTGTGGCGGTAACACCTGATGAATTAGGCGATGCGTGGAAAGATAGTAAAGTGCATCTGCCTCTGCGTTCAACCTATAACGGTGAATTGTTTGGCAAGCCAGAAGCGGGTCAGGACATGACATTTGATTTTGGTCAATTAGTTGCACATGCAGCGAAGAGCAGAAATCTAGGCGCCGGCGCTATCATTGGCTCAGGCACGGTTTCAAATAAGCAAGGTACTGATCACGGTTCAGCTATTAGTGAAGGCGGAGTGGGTTATTCATGCATTGCTGAGGTTCGAATGATTGAAACGATTCGCGACGGTAAACCTTCCACGCCTTTCATGCAGTTTGGCGATCGCATTCGCATTGAAATGCTTGATAGAGAAGGCAACTCAGTATTTGGTGCAATCGAACAGCAGGTTAAACCATTGAGCTAACTACTTAGCAGGTTGCTTTAAACGGATATAAGCATTTGAGTGGGTAAATAGGTTTACCATTAAGATGCTTTGTTGTTTTCCGCACTATTGTTGATGAAGGAAGTTGACTGCAGATAAACAAGTACGAGCAGGCGCTTCCTTAACACTCGTTTGATAAGTGGTGAGTACATGAGCATAAAACTTTACGGCTATTGGCGTTCAACTGCTTCGTATCGAGCACGCATTGCGCTTAACTTAAAAGGTGTTGAATACGAGTATGTGCCAGTACATCTTGTAAATAATGGTGGTGAACAGCATAGCAGTGAGTATTCACGGCTGAACCCCGCACATCTTGTTCCAACTTTCATTGACGAAGACGAAGATATCATTCTTAATCAGTCATTAGCCATTATTGAATATCTTGATGAGAGATATGAGAGTGAACACAGGCTAGTGCCCGAGCACTTAACAGATCGGGCGAGAGTGAGAGCGTTGGCGCAAGATATCGCTTGTGATATTCAGCCCATCGGCAATCTTCGCGTGTTAAATGCCCTAAAAGGGCACTTCGGTGCTTCTCAAGACGATGTGGCTAAATGGGCCGCTCACTGGATCACGCTTGGTTTTGATGGCATTGAAAAACGTTTACAAACTCAAGCGGGTAAATATTGCTTTGATTTCGACGTGACATTGGCCGACATATGCCTAGTGCCTCAAGTGTATAATGCACAGCGTTTTAATGTGGATATGAATCGCTATCCGCTAATCAGTAAAATCGTAAAAAACTGTAACGAGTTGAGTGCATTTGAACACGCACGGCCTGAAAACCAAGCAGACGCAATTTGAGTGTTAGGGTCAGAGTCGTGACACTGACCCCATAATTCTTTACTACTGTCGCTTAATGGGAAGTTCGGTGGTGTTTTTCACTTGTTTGAGCGCAAAAGTTGAACTTAAGTGGTCAACAAGAGGGAGGTGCGTCAATTTCGTTTTAAGTAAAAACTCGTACTCTTCAATACTTTCCACTATCACTTTCAGCAAATAGTCTTTTTCGCCGCTAGTTGTGTGGCATTCAACAATTTCATCAATGTTTTGAACTGCGTTTTCAAAATCGGTCAGTGAGTCGCCGTCATGATTCTTAAGCGTGACATAGATGAATACTGACACGCCCAAATTCAGCTTTTTGCTGTTTAGCAGAGTGACCTTACCAAGAATAATACCGTCGGCTTCCATTCGCTTGACCCTTCGCCAACATGGCGTATGTGACAAACCAACACGCTGACTTAAATCTGCCATTGATACCGTGGCGTCCTGCTGAAGTACGCGTAAAATCTCACGGTCAAACTTATCCAATTTCATTAACACTGCTTCCGTCGTTTTTATGATGTTTATTATATATCAAAAAAAATTCTAGGATAGCTGTCCTAGAAAAATAGTATTCAAATCTGTTGTGTTTCAGTTTGTAAAATTCATTAACAAACTTCGCAAGGCCTGTCCTCAGAGCAATCAGATACACTTGGCAAAATGTTGCCGATGTTTGCAAGGCCGACTCTAAGGCTCCAAGTGTATCGCAAATAGTTATCATACACTCACATCGACCCAAACGAGCACTGTTTAGAATTCGTGACAGCTCGGGCTTGGGTAGGCTTTAACTCATTACAGTATTAATAGGGAAAATATGTCAGTTTTTGATCACCCAGAGTTCGATAATCACGAACATGTTGCGTTTTATCACGACGAGAAGGCGGGCCTGAGTGCCATTATTGCTGTACACAACACTAATCTTGGCCCAGCACTTGGTGGCTGTCGAATGTGGCCTTATGTCAATAGCGGTGAAGCGTTGACCGACGTACTGAGGTTATCTAAAGGTATGACTTACAAAGCCGCAATGGCTAACTTAGAGCTTGGCGGCGGCAAGTCGGTAATAATCGGCGATCCTCGTAAAGCCAAATCGCCGGAAATGATGAAAGCGATGGGTAAGTTTGTAGAGTCTTTGGGTGGCAAGTATTTCACCGCCGAGGACTCAGGAATTTCTGTAACAGATTTGCAAACTATGGCAACGGAGTCTGACTACATAGCGGGTGTTAAAGCGCAGTATCACTACGCCGGTGAAGTGCCAGATGGAAACCCTGCACCGTCGACTGCCTATGGCGTGTTTGTAGGTTTGAAAGCGACAGTAGAGTATGGTTTAAAGCGTAATTTAGACGGGGTGAGCGTGGCTATTCAGGGAATGGGACACGTTGGGTATCGACTTGCCAAGCATCTACACGAGCAGGGCGCTAAACTCTATGTCGCTGATATTTATCCGGAAGGCGTTCAAAAAGCGGTGGCTGAATTTGGCGCAACTGCAGTGGCACCAGAAGAAATTTTAAGTTTAAACGTTGATGTGTTGGCGCCATGCGCATTAGGTGCTGCAATAAACGATCAAACGCTACCGGCAATAAAAGCAAAAGTCATTGCTGGTGCCGCTAATAATCAGTTGGCACGGGAAGATATTGGTGAATTGCTTCAGCAACGCGGTATCTTGTACGCACCTGATTACGTAATCAATGCGGGTGGGGTGATTGACATCTTTCATCAGCGTATGGAATCAAGTTCTAACGAAGCACTTCGCACACATATTGAACAAATCGGTGAGACGCTAAAAGAAATTTATACCCGCGCAGAGCGAGAGGGCGCCGCGACTAACCGTGTTGCAAACCTTATTGCTGAAGAGAGATTTTCTATAAAGGGTTGAAAACTCAAAGCCAAATAGTCATAATGCGCCCCGCGATCAAGCAGGGGCGAATGACTTTGCTTTGAATGCGAGTTTCTATGGTGGGCTTTTGGTCCTCCCGCAATGATACTCTGTGAACCCGGTCAGGCCTGGAAGGGAGCAGCCGCAGCAGACGACTCATGTGCCGGGATGTGGCTGGAGGCCCGCCACCCAACTATCTACTCTATTTCTTCTATATTGTCTTTTCTGCTTTTTTCAGTTTCATCTAAGTATTTCAACCCCTTGCTTATTGCGTGCTCAACATTCATTTCCATTTGATTGCGTTCACTTTGCGGCAGATAGAATGCCATGTCGACCTCATATCGAATATAGCGCGGTGGAACCTGATTTAACGCAAGGCAACATAAGTCGGCCAAATAGTCGGGACTTTTAGTTTTATCAAGCCCAAGCTTACTTATCCTTTCTAATACAAGATGTTCATAATAGTTGTGAATGTCATCGTCTAGTTTCACCTTGGTTCCCCTTATAATTTTTGGAAGCATCTTGCTTTAGCGGTTTGAATAGTATGCGAGCAATAAATTACACAAGAAGCATCTAGCTTAAAAGCATCTTTAGCTTATACAAACCCTTCAAGCTTGAAATGGATACATTCGTTTACGCCCATCGCGTAACGACGTTACCCTAAGCTATGTAACCTTATAATATATAGCTTGTATTCTGGGTATGTCGAGGTGACGGTGATAGAATTACCCGGTCAAAACCAGTATTAAGGCAGCACTAAAATGAAAAAGAATATAGAGCCTTGCTATTACGGCGATTACTTACATTTAGACAAAGTATTGGGCGCACAAGAATTGCAGAGTGAAAAATACGGTGATGCTGCGCACGAAGAGATGCTATTTATCATCGTACATCAAGTCTACGAACTCTGGTTTAAACAGGTTCTTCACGAACTTAATGCCGTTATTGATACCTTTAATCAAGAAACGGTAAAAGATCAGCAGCTAACTCTCGTTGTACATAGGCTCCAGCGAGTCATACAAATACAAAAATTAATGAATGACCAAATTGCTATTATGGAAACCATGACGCCACAGCAGTTTTTGTCATTTCGAGATTACCTTGTACCTGCGTCTGGTTTCCAAAGTATTCAGTTTAAACGTTTGGAAATTTCTCTTGGTTTAAAACGCGATTTTAGAATCGATTTTGATAAGCAAAGCTTTTATAACCGACTGAACGATAAAGATAGAGCGCTACTAGAGAGTCTCGAGAGCAAACCGAGTTTGTTTGAGCTGGTCGATAATTGGCTAGCTAGAATGCCGCTATTAAAAACAGAGGGGTTCGATTTTTGGCAATACTATAAAAATGCAGCTGACGAAATGTTGAAAGATGACCATCACACCGTTTCTACCAGTGATATGTTGTCGGAGACTGAAAAACGCCAGGAACTTAAAGACCTTCAAGCCACTAAGGAAAACTTCGACGCCCTGTTTGATGAAGCAAAATTCGAAAAGCTTCGAGGTGAAGATAAGTTCCGGCTAAATCATAAGGCGCTATTATCTGCGCTATTTATAAAACAGTATTCAGAAGAGCCTATCTTTAATCTTCCGTTTCAACTGATTACAGCATTAACTGAAATAGACGAACAACTCACTATCTGGCGCTACCGTCATGCAATGATGGTTCAGCGTATGCTGGGTACTAAGATTGGGACCGGAGGGTCTTCTGGGCACCATTATCTGAAGAAAACTACTGAATCTAATCGTATCTATTTAGACTTTTTTAATATGGCAACATTTTTATTGCCTAAAAGTGCGTTGCCTGAGTTACCCGAATCTGTGAGAAAGCAGTTAGGTTTTTATCTACAGTAAATATTAATATGCGAAAAAGTTTATTTATATTAGTAGTTTATCGAAATTTTTGGAGGGTTCTACGGGTAATCGCTCAAAAGAATCGTTTCGTCGCAATTTGTCCTCAAATGAGTTGATCGCTCCGCTCTGTATAGTCAATTATCCTTTTGGATAATATTTATTATCTTTAATAAATACAAAGATTTAGGTTGGCTTAATTGATTTTTCATAAAAGCTTAATACTAAATCGAGACTAACCAGGGAATACGTACATGTATCAAATCAAGAGAAGTGCAGTTGCATTAGCGGTTGCACTGTCAATTGGTGCAACTGCACCAGCTTTAGCAAATAACACCAATGGTTCTATTCAAGGAACATCTGTTCAAATAAATGGCAGCAGCCTTGCAAATGTTACCGTTACCATCGAAAACTTAGATACGGGTCTAACACGTTCTGTACAAAGTGATGAGTCAGGAAACTTCCGCTTTCCATTACTTCCTGCTGGTAACTACAAAGTTACCGCCGAAAAGAATGGATTTCGCACTACCATTCAAGAATCTGTAAAAGTTGGCATTAGCGGCAAAACAAATCTAGATATGCGTCTTGCCAGCGATGACGTAGAGCGTATTGAAGTGACTGGTACTACGATTGCGATGGTTGATGTAACAAGTTCAAGCACGGGTATTATTGTAGATAGCGTTACACTCGATAGAGTACCGGTCCCACGTAACCTGACTTCTGTAGCGCTATTAGCACCAGGTACTACTCAGGGTGACTCAGCATTTGGAGATTTGCCTTCAATTGGCGGTGCGTCTGTGGGCGAAAATGGTTACTACATTAACGGATTAAACATCACTAACTTCCGTACTGGCGTGGGTTCAAGTGAGCCACCGTTTGATATGTACGAAACGTTTGAAGTAAAAACGGGTGGTTATTCAGCTGAGTTTGGACGTGTAACAGGCGGTGTTATCAACGCTAAAACCAAAAGTGGTACTAACGAATTCAAAGCGGGTGCCAACTTTTACTGGGAACCAGATGCACTACGTGAACAGCGTGATTCGTCTCGTAATAACAAAAACAATTTGTATCGCATCGACAATACGCGAGATGAAATAGACGAGTGGGATGTCAATGTCTGGGCGAGCGGTGCACTAATAGAAGACAAGTTGTTCTTCTATGCACTATTTAACCCTCGTTCAGCTGAAAATAATTACGTAAGTGACCAAACAAACACCAGTAGCGGCGTATCACAAAACGGCTTTTTTGAAAAAGATGATGATGCATTTTGGGTTGCCAAATTAGACTGGTACGTTACAGAAAATAATATTCTTGAAATTACTGCATTTTCTGATGAACGTTCAACAGAAATCACGACTTATGACTCTGTTGACGGCGGTGAATTCACTGACGGTCGTGTAGGTTACGAAGATGAAGGTGGGCTAAACTACACGGCCAAATGGACAAGCATCATTAATGATGATTTCTCAATCTCTGCTCAGTATGGCATTAACAAACAAGACAGAACCGTGCGAAGCGAGTTAGATGGCAACCCGGTTGTTTATTACCGCTATGACAGCACGGCAGCGTTCGTTCCAACAAATACATGGGCTAACTTTACGGCAGAGCAAGGCGATGATGAACGTGAAGTTATTCGATTGGATGCTGATTGGTACGCAGGCGATCACTCAGTACGATTTGGTGTTGATTATGAGAAGCTTACTTCAAACAGCAATACCATAAACTCAGGCGGTGCATACTATCTATACTATGTTGATGACAGCGATCTAGCTAACGAGGAAATTTACCAAGTTCGTTATCGCGATTATAACGTCGGTGGTCAGTTCGACTCTGAAAACTTTGCTTTTTATGTTCAAGACCAATGGCAGGTTACTGACACCTTGGTCATTAACGCCGGTATTCGTAACGATACATTCGAAAACTTCAATGCGGACGGTGAGTCTTTCGCTAAACTCGACAATCAGTGGGCACTTCGTCTTGGAGCAGTATGGGACGTGTTTGGTGATGGCGAGACAAAAGCATGGGCGAGCTACGGCAGATACTATTTACCTATTGCTGCAAACACGAATATTCGTCTAGCAGGCGCTGAAACTTACACACAAGAGTACTACGCGTTTGAAGGTTTTGCTGATGAAGCCTTGGGGATCCCTAATCTGACGGGCGCTAAAACTCAGCCTGATGATGTATTTGCTGACGGTACCGCGAAATCACCAGATGAAATTGTGGATCAAAACTTGGATTCAATGTACTCGGATGAATTTATCGCGGGTTACCAATTCCAATTGAACGATGAATGGAGCATGTCAATTCAAGGTACATATCGAGAACTTTCTACCACTATAGAGGATATGGCAATTGATGCGGCGGTTATTGAGTGGGCCGCAGCGAATGGCTACGGCGACGTATCTGATATCTGGGATGGGTTTCATCAGTATGTACTTACAAACCCTAATTCTGATATGCGTATTGGTACTACCGAGCTGCCAGGTGCTGAAGGTGAGTTAGTTTACATGGACCTATCAGCCGAAGATTTGGGCTACCCTGATTCAATTCGTAAATATGCAGCGGTAGACTTTATGTGGCAACGAGCTTGGGACGGAGTATGGATGCTGAACGCGGCGTACACGTGGTCACATAGCTGGGGTAACAACGAAGGCTATGTACGCTCAGATAACGGTCAGGATGATGCAGGTTTAACAACCTTATTTGACCAACCAGGTCTGCTTGATAATGCTTATGGTGACTTACCGAATGACAGACGTCATCAAGTTAAGCTTTACGGTGCTTATGCTGTAACTGACGACTTAACCCTTGGGGCAAACTTACAGTTTTGGACTGGCCGCCCTATAAATGCATTTGGCTATCACCCTACAGATCTCTTTGCTCAAGCCTATGACTCTGAGTCGTTTTTTGCCGGTGGTGAGCCAGCGCCTCGTGGCTCGCGTGGCCGTACGAGCAGCTATTACTCAATCGATGTTTCTGCCTCATACAATATAGATATTGGCGAAGATCAAACATTGGTAGTTCGAGCTGATATTTTCAATTTGCTTAACAACGACCGTGTAACAGAAGTTAATGAAATATATGACGATGAGAGCTCGGCTGACCCAACAAATCCTGATGTAAACCCAAATTATGGTCTACCGACCGCATGGCAAACACCTAGATATGTTCGTTTCAGCGTAAATTACTCGTTTTAAATAGTGTTATAACTTAAAATAAGAATAGGCGCGGGTACACTCTAGGTGTAAACCGCGCTTTTTTATTTGCAAAGTTTAAAAAGTGTACAGGCAGGTTGTTTTTTGTGCTTCAAATGTTAAGCGTAAGTTAATATTTACAAAAGGAGATAAAAAGTCGAAAAAAAATTGAACTTTTGTGGAACACCCGTCTGATCTGAGTTGACCGTCCGCTTATGATGTGGTTATTATCAAAGTGAGGCTTCGACCTTATTAATAATAATTCGTTATATAAACGATTTAAGAAACACACACTAAGAGTTTTAGTGGTCCAGGGAGACAATACATGTTTACAAACTCTAAGCTGGCTAAGTCAGTTAAGCTAGCGTGCGCATTCGGTGCGGTAGCGGCGACAGGAATTAGCGTACCAGCGTACGCTCAAGAAGATGCACAGGTAGAAGAAGCTGCAGTTGAAAAAGTGCAGGTTGTTGGTTCTCGTATCCGCAAGGTTGACTTCGTAAGCAACGCGCCAGTTGCTACTGTTGGTATCGAGCAATTTGAATTAACCAACTCGGTTAACACCGAAGCGCTTCTAAACACACTACCACAAACAATTCCAGGTCTAGACCGTTCGTCTAACAACCCAGGTGGTGGTATCGCTACAGTTGACCTTCGTGGTCTTGGCACAAACAGAACATTGGTTCTTATTGACGGTGTTCGCGCTGTTCCTACTACATCTGGTGGTACAGTTGACATCAACACAATCCCAGCGGCGCTTATCGAAAACGTAGAAGTACTAACAGGTGGTGCATCTGCGGTATATGGTTCTGACGCGGTAGCGGGTGTTGTTAACTTTGCGCTTAAAAAGAACTTTGAAGGCGTAGATTTCAATACAAGTTTTGAGACTACTGAAGAAGGTGACGCTGAAATTTGGAACGGCTCACTTACTTTAGGTGGTAACTTTGCAGATGATCGCGGTAACGTTGTTGTAAGTATGCAGTACACTGAGCGTTCAGCGCTTTTTGCTGACTCTCGTGATATCTCTAGCGTTGCACTAACAGACGCTGCAAATGCTGACGGCAGTTTGTTCCTAGAACCATTCGGTTCATCGGGCGTACCAGGTACGTCAATCTTCACTTCTGGTCTGCCAGAATCATTCAACAGTGGCGCCATTTTCAACCAAGATGGAAGCATCCGTCCATTCGTACAGGGTGGTGCTGAGAATGATTTCTATAACTTCGCTCCAGTAAACTATCTTCAGTTGCCACAGCAGCGTCATAACATTACAGCAATGGGTCATTTCGAAATCAATGACACTACTGAAGTGTATATGCGCGGTAGTTTCGCAAACAGTGACGTTCCTCAGCAGCTAGCAGCTACACCTATTTTCCAAACGTCGACGTTTACGCTTGACGGCAACCCATTTATTGACCCAGCAGCACAGCAGATTCTTTCTGATGCTGTAGGTGGTGACGTTGATACTGATGGTGATGGTATTGCAGACACAGGTACTGCGTTCCTTCGTCGTCGTTTGCTAGAAGTTGGTCCTCGTATTGTTGAAGACGACAACACTATGTTCTCAATGCTTGCTGGCCTTCGTGGTTCATTCGGTGATTCAGCATGGACATATGACACGTACTTCCAAACTGGACGCGTTAACCAAAACTCAATCCAGTTAGGTAACGTAAACCGTGCACGTTTTGACCAAGCACTTATCCTTGCTACGGATGAAGCTGGAAATGTTATCCTAGACGCAGACGGAAACCCAAGCTGTGCAAATACTGCAGCGAATGGTTCACTAGTTAGCTGTTCACCTATGAATCTGTTTGGTGAAGGCAACATTTCTGCTGATGCTGCAGACTTCCTTCGCACTCGCGTAAACTCTACGTCTGAGTACGAACAGAAACTTTACGGTTTCAATATCAGCGGCGACACAATGGACTTCTTTGAACTTCCAGGTGGCCCAATCGGAATCGCGTTTGGTTTTGAGCGTCGCGAAGAGAGCTTCTCTTTTGATCCATCGCAGGATCTTGCAGCTGGTACAATTGCTGGATTCAACGGTTCAGGTCCAGTTGCTGGTGCCTTTGATGTAAACGAATATTTTGTTGAAGCGTATCTACCTCTTGTAGAAGGTGTTGAGTTTGCTGAACTTGTTGATTTAGAGCTAGCATATCGCTACGCAGATTGGTCAACAGTAGGCGGCGTAAATGCTTATAAGATTGCGGGTTCATGGACTGTTAACGACACTCTTCGTTTCCGCTCAAGCTTCAACCGTGCGGTACGTGCTCCGAACATTGGCGAGCTTTTCTCACCACAGAACGAAGGCTTCCCACCAGCTGAAGATCCATGTTCATCAAAAGCGTCTAACCAATCTGATGCAGTTCGCGCAATTTGTACAGCGACAGGCGTTCCTGCTGATGCAGTGTTTACTCCAACACTTGACGCAGTATCTGGCCAGACTCGTCAGGTAAGTGGTGGTAACCCTAATCTTCAAGAAGAAACAGCTGACACAATGTCTGTTGGTTTCGTAATTACGCCAATGGACGAACTAAGCGTGTCTGTTGACTACTTCGATATTGATATTGAAGACGCGGTATTCGGTTTTGGTGGTGGTACCAACAACGTTCTTTCTACGTGTTATGACCCGTCAAATGAACTAGGTGGTGTAGGTTCTGCATTCTGTGATGTTGTTAACCGTCGCCCAGATGGCTCTATTGATTTCGTAGAAATTCTTAGCCAGAACGTAGGTTCAATCAAACTTACTGGTGTTGATATCGTAGCTGACTACGCTATGGAAGTAGCGGGCGGTGACATGCGTGTTAACTACCTTGCTACTTACACAACTGAGAGCTCGTTCCAGTCATTCGCTGGTTCAGAGGTTATCGATTGTGCGGGTACATTTGGTAATACTTGTGGCGAGCCAACTCCTGAGTACGTTCACCGTATGACAGTCGCTTGGGGTATGGACGACTTTGACGTTCAGCTTCTATGGCGCTTTATCGGTGCAACTGAAGATGATGATGAAGGTACTGTTTACTTCCAAGAAGACACTGGTTCATTCAGCTACTTCGATCTGTCAGGTACTTACCACATTGGCGAAAACTATCGTCTAAACGCAGGTATTCGTAACCTAGCAGACCGTGAAGCGCCTCGCTTCGGTGGTAATGCTGAGCAGTCAAATACATATCCTGCAACATACGATGTATTTGGTAGAACTTACTTCGTAGGTATCTCAGCTAGCTTCTAATAGCTTATTGCTTTATAAAAAAGTGGGCATTGCCCACTTTTTTTTTGCTCTTTATAAGGAGAATCATGGGTACAATAGACGACTGGAATCAGTACTGGAAAGAAAATCCTGATAGCAAAGTGTTGTTCACTGAAGACAATGGCAAAAGCATTTCAGATTTTGAGCAGTTTTGGTCTCAAAACATACCAAATGATACAGAAATGCAGAGCGTAATAGATATAGCTTGCGGTGCTGGTGCTCTTTTTCAAAGTTTCGGAGATAAACCTTTTAATCGCAAAGTAGGTTTAGATTGTAGTACAGATGCACTAAATTCCTTGAAAAAAAATGTTCCTGATGCCCAGGTTATTTTGAATAAGACGTCCAATCTTCCCAAAGAAAAACTGCTCGAGTTTGATTTTATTTTAAGTCAGTTCGGTATTGAGTATTTAGGTGTCGACGCAATTAAAAACATGCCAACGATGATGAAAGAAGGCTCGAAATTCATTGCACTTTGTCACTACAAAGACGGACACATATATTCTCGATATAAGCGTGAAAAAGAGGGGATGGAGAGCTTATTTGAAATTCATGCCTTTGAAAATGCATTACAGATAGCTAATCTGGTCGCGACTGACCCAAACGCTTATGAAAAACGAGCTAAACAATATCTATCTCATCTATCAACATTGGACAACAAGTGGTGTGCGGGAAGCCTTCATTTCGTCAATGGAATTAAGCAGTTATTTCTATCTTACAAACAATATGCCCATTCTGATATATTGGCATGGATAAAGGGCTTTGAGCAGCAGTTAGGAACGATCTATCGTCGCGTATCTGCTATTTGTGATGTTGCGTTATCAACTTCTGACATAAAACAGATAACCAGTGGAAAATATTCAGATAGCTGGGGTGTTCGCCCGTTTTTACTCAAAAATAAAGAATTACCAGTAGCATGGGATTTGAGATTTAATAAAAGAGTGAATAATGAGAAAGCTTGAAAGCATAATGAGTCTTCATCAGAAAGGCCATTTGAAAGAGGCTGAGGCAGGTTATAAATCACTGTTTGATAAGAATGCTTCTGATATAAACTTAAATTATCTATACGGAAAATTACTTCTCGATACTAACAGAGCCGAAAATGCGTTGTCGCTTTTGACATATGCATATGAAAAGACGCAATCCAATATTACCGTACTATGTGAATATGCTAAATGTCTTCTAGTCCTAAACAGATATGAAGACGCCTATCGTTGTCTAGCACCTTTTAATAACAATTCATTCGAAACAACAAAGCTCTTTCTTCGAGCCGCTAGCGGTGTTTGTAATGACATCGAACTAGAGAGTTGGTATCAAAAATTAAAAACCTCTCAAAATAATATTGCTTTAACCAATCATGTCGCAGGGCTATTCGATAGTAGAGGAGTGCTTACAAAGGCCGCTGAACTTTATAAAACTGTTCTCAAAGAGGACCAGAATAACACTACAGCGCTGCATAATTTAGCGACAGTTTTTAGGCGTTTAGAAGATTCTGAAAAGGCGCTAAACCTTTTACAGCGAGCTAAATTAAATGGGCTTAACAATTTTCAGCTGTATCATAACCTAGGCAATGCGTATTCAGACCTGAATAAACTTGAAAGCGCAATAGAGTCATATGAAAGAGCCATCCAGTTAAACCCTTATTACGTCGACAGCTATAAAAATCTTGCATCTATATACGCAGAAGTTGGTTTAATCAATAAATCGTTAGCGATTTTTGAGTCTGCCATTCAAAGCGGGAATACTAGCAATGAAATGCTTATTGCATTGGCAGAACAATATTTGCGAATGGGGAACGTCGAGTTAGCTGAAACTTTATTGAATAGTCACCCTAATTTAGATCGTTCGTCGACAGCATATTTACAATGCAAGGCACGCCTATACCATGCCGGTGAAAATTACCAAGAAGCTTTTAAGCTGTTAAAGGATAAAACTGACTCAGCTTTGATGCTAGACGCCGCGCAGTACGCATTGCAGGTAGATAAGCCAGACTATGTACTTAATGCTATGCCACCATTAACAAAATCAAGCGATTCATCTGTAATGGCAAAGGCCTATTTGACTGTGGCAGAGAGACTTTCAAAGCGCAATCTGCATCGAGAAAGTTACTGTCGTTATTCAGAGTTAGTGCGAACTTTCCAGTTACCTGACGTGGTTGGAGGGAAACCAGCTAGCCACTTTATTGCCTTGTTAAAAGATCATGTATCTCAGTTGCATAATGCCAAATCGGCACCTCTTCAACAGACGGTCAATGGTGGTACTCAAACTCGTGGGAATATCTTGTCTTCGAAGAATGAGCACCTAGCAGAATTACGCCTTTTTTTTGAAAACTCTGTCAGGGAATACATATCAGAAGTTGAAGCAATAGAAGATCTGCATGAGTTCGTTGTGTTGCCCAACAAGGATTTTACAATCGTAGGAGCGTGGTCCGTCTTTCTATCTGATAAAGGCTACCATACCAATCATGTCCATCCAGAAGGGCGATTAAGTGCTGTTTTTTATATTGAAATACCATCTGAATTATCACATGAAGAACATGAGGGATATCTGTCTTTTGGTACGCCAAATTTTAAACTTAAAACTGATCTAACTCATGAGTTCACTGTTCGGCCTGAAGTTGGAAAGCTAGTCATTTTCCCCTCTTATTTTTGGCACGGTACCATCCCATTTAAATCTGATGAAAAGCGTTTAACTATAGCATTTGATATCTCATCTTCTTGAATTATAAAAAGAGACAACAATGAAAAATTTTTGGAACAAAGACTTAAACTTCGATGAAATTAAATCGAACTTCGCTAAAGACGGCAAAGTAAGAGTTAACAAAGTATTGGACTTCGAGTTTGCTGCACTTTCATTTCAAGCATTAAACGAGAGAGTTGAATTCGATACCGCCATGTTTGTGGATGGTAAAAATGCTGTGATGAGTAAAAAAGAATGGACTGAGTTAGAAGACACGCAGCGTCAGCAGATATATTTCAATTTAATGGAAAATGCAGCAATGGGTAATGGTTTCTCTTACGGGCGTAAGTACATAACAGCCGAAGAAAAAGACCCATTTCTGCTCAACTTTTATAAAATTGTAAATAGTAAAGAGCTGTTAGATGTAGTTAGTAACATTACAGGAATAAATGATATTAACTACGCTAGCATGCAAGCAACAAAGTATATTCCAGGCCAGTTCTTAACTCGGCATAGAGATGACGTTCAATCTGAAGGCAGAAAATTGGCGTATGTTTTCAATTTGTCGCCAGAATGGCATCCTGATTGGGGAGGATTGCTACAATTTTTCAAAGAAGATGGTGAGACCTTAGAAAGCTGGACTCCCTCATTCAATACATTAAGTTTGTTTGACGTGAAACATATACATAGCGTCACGTACTTAACACCTTTCGCTAAAAAACCGCGATACGCATTAACTGGCTGGTTTGGAACTCGCTAGGTATTTGACCAACTCTCGCAGCGGCAAGCTACAACTTGACTTAATTGATTTAGAAAAGGACGCTTAAGTATATGAATATAATTTAAGCGATCAATCTCGAAAGTTGTAGATGTAAAGAGGTCGTTACTTGACTCATTACACCGTTCCATGTGAGTATACTACGTTCGTAGTACTGACTATTGACGTCAGTGCTACATTCCTGAAACAAAATTGTGAAAGTTTTATACGCCCCTTGCCCGAATATTTTCCTTATCGGCGAGGATTCAAATAAGAAATTTGGTTGGGAACTATGTCCAAAATGAGCAAGAGAACTCTTATTGCTTCTACTGTTATGGGTGCATTCGCACTAACAGGTAGTGCAGTCTCTGCAGATACGCTTGAAGATCTTCATAAAGAAGAAGCGAAAATCCACGCGGCTGCAGCGAAATCTCAAGAAAAAATCAACACGTTGTTTGAACAGTCTCAAGAACTACTTGTTGAGTATCGTCAAACAGTAGATGAGACAGAAAACCTTAAAATCTACAATGATTACATCGCTAGCCTTGTTGCAGATCAGCAGCGTGGAATCGACTCTCTACAGCGTCAAATCGACAGCATCGAACAAACTAAACAGGGCATCGTTCCTCTTATGTTCCGCATGATTGACAGCCTAGAGCAGTTCATCAAGCTAGATCGTCCAATTCACTTAGACGAGCGTCTTCAGCGCGTTGAGCGTCTTCGCGATCTAATGGCTAACTCTAACGTTACTGTTTCTGAGCAGTTCCGTCAGGTACTAGAAGCTTACCTAGTAGAAGTTGAATACGGTACGAAAATCAACTCTTACCAAGGTACTATCGACGACGCAGGCACAGAAGTTACTGTTGACTTCTTTAACCTTGGTCGTACGGCGCTAGTTGCACTTTCTCTTGACCAAACTCACGCGTGGGTATGGAACAACGAAAGCCGCGCATGGGAAAAACTGGGTGACGAGTATCTGTCTTCAGTTGTTGACGCAGTTAAAATGGCTAACAACGTCATTCCTGCGGATCTGATTAAACTACCAATTAGCGCAGCGGAGTAATTGTTAATGAAACCAGTATTCAAATCTCTTTTAGCCGCTGCGACAGTTGCAGTTGCAGCAACCGGAGCGCAGGCTCAGGAAGCAAAGAGCCTGAAAGATCTTCTAGACCAGGTTCAACAGAACCGCGTTTCTGAAGCTCGCCTAGACAAGCAACGCGAAGCTGAATTCCAATCAGCACGTGCTGACAAACAAGCACTACTTCGCAAAGCACAATCAGACCTTAAAGCTGAACAAGCTCGTGGTGACCGTCTACAGAAGCAATTCTCTGACAACGAAGTTACCTTAAACGAAAAAGCAGCTGAGCTAGACCAAGCGACAGGTACACTTGGTGAAATGTTCGGTGTGGTACGTCAAGCATCTTCTGAAGCTTACGGCCGTATCTCTACATCAATCGTAAGTGCACAATTCCCAGGCCGTGGTCAGTTCCTTGCTGAAATGTCAGAAGACTCTAAAGGTCTTCCAAACATTAAAGAACTAGAAGACCTATGGTTTGCACTTCAAAAAGAAATGACTGAAGGCGGTGAAGTAGTTAAGTTTACCACTGAAGTAGTTAATCTTGACGGTGGTTCTTCACAACAAGAAGTTGTACGTGTTGGTACTTTCAACCTTGTTGGTGAAGCAGGCTACCTAGCGTATGACGCTGAAGCTGAAGTTGTTCAGCCTCTTGGTCGTCAACCAGATGGTCACTTCGTAGCTTCTGCTAACGATCTAATTGACGCTACTTCTGGTATTGTTCCTTTCTTTGCTGACCCTTCTCAAGGTGCAATCCTTGGTCTATTGAAGCAGAAAGCGACGATGTCTGAGCGTTATCACGCAGGTGGCCCTGTTGGTTACACAATCACGCTTATGCTAGCGATTGGTCTACTAATTGGTGTTTACAAAATGATCACGCTTACGATCACTGGTGGTAAAATGCGTTCACAGCTTAAGAACGTTAACAGTCCTTCTGAAGGCAACCCATTAGGTCGTATTCTTAAAGTGTACCAAGAGAACAAAACTGCTGATGCAGAAAACCTTGAGCTTAAACTTGATGAAGCGATTCTTCGCGAGCTTCCAAAAATTGAAAGCGGCATCAATGTAATCAAGATTTTCGCAGCGATTGCACCTCTACTAGGTCTACTAGGTACAGTACTTGGTATGATCGAGACGTTCCAAACCATCACACTATTCGGTACTGGTGACCCACGTATGATGGCAGGAAGTATCTCGATGGCTCTTGTAACTACTGCTCAAGGTATTATTGCGGCTCTGCCTCTAATCCTTACTCATAGCATCGTAGCTTCTCGTAGCAAGTCAATCATCCACATTCTTGATGAGCAAACTGCGGGTATCGTAGCTGCTCACACAGAGTCGGAGAAAGCGTAATATGAATTACCTGATTGGATTATTCGAATCGGTCAGGGACTTTATCGCTACCGGCGGTGACGTACTATATTTCGTTGCTGCCGCGCTCTTTCTCATGTGGGTTTTAATGATTGAGCGTTACTGGTATTTAACTTCGGTCTTCCCTAAGGTGAAGAAAAACATCATCGCGAATTGGGATGCCCGAGCAGATACCACATCATGGTATGCGCATAGAATCCGTGACGCGTGGATTTCTCAAGCGTCAGACGATCTAAACGCTAGAATGCTGATTATCAGAACCATTATTGCAATGTGTCCACTAATCGGTCTACTTGGAACAGTAACCGGTATGATCAGTGTTTTCGAGACAATGGCAACACAGGGCACCAGCAACGCACGTCTTATGGCAGCTGGTATCTCTATGGCAACTATTCCGACAATGGCGGGAATGGTAGCCGCGCTATCTGGGCTGTTTATCAGTTCACGTCTTGAAGCGAAAGTGAAGCTGGCAAGAGAAGGGCTAGTTGATAGCCTGCCACATCATTAGAGAGAGAGATTATGGCTCGAAAAGTCAGAACCGAGGAAGAAGATGCACAGATCGACATGACACCCATGTTGGATATCGTGTTTATCATGCTGATCTTCTTTATCGTTACCACTGTTTTCGTTAAAGAAGCAGGGATCGAAGTCAACAAGCCAGATGCGAGCCAGGCGATTCTTCACAAAAATGCAAACATTTTCATCGCCGTAACGGAAGACGGAAATGTATGGCTAGACAAGCGTGAAGTAGCGCCGGACAGCGTGAGAGCGAATATTGAAAGACTGCTTACCGAGCAGCCAACTGACTACGTAATCATTCAAGCTGATATAAAAGCGAAACATGGTTTAGTAGTTGAAATTATGGATCAGGTTAAAGCCGCTGGCGTTAACCGAGTTTCGGTAGCGGCAAGGGGATAAGATGTTACGTATACTTGTATCTATTGTATTAGGTGCTGCGGTTGCATTTGCCCTTTTCGTTCTAATGGCCAAGTTGATTGAAAATTCATCTAGACCAGCAGACGAAGTACCGCCTGCACCGGTGATCGATATTGTAATGCAGGAACCAGACGACCAGACGCAAACGCGTACTCGTGTTCCACCACCACCGCCGCCACCGCCTCCACAGCCTCCAAAAATGGAGCAAGTAGAGCCTGAAGCCGCGGAACCTGATGCAGATGGCTTTAGCTTAGCTATTCCAGCTATCGACACAGGTGGTGTTGGTGTAAACATCGGTGGTGTTGGTGCAATGCAGCGTGATGGTGAAGCAACACCTATCGTTCGTATCGACCCGAAATATCCACCTGATGCAGCCCGAGACGGCCGCGAAGGTTGGGTGAGACTGTCTTTCACTATCAACGAAGTTGGTGGTGTCGAAGATATCGAAGTTATCGAAGCTGAACCTAAGCGCGTATTCGACCGTGAAGCACGTCGTGCTCTACGTAAGTGGAAATACAAGCCTAAGATCGTTGATGGCAAGCCGGTTAAACAACCTGGCATGTTCGTACAGCTAGACTTTAAACTGGAGCAATGATCATGATGAAACGTACATTCAAAATGTCAGCCGTTGCTTTAGTGCTTGGCGCAGGTGCGGTGCTTTCAGCACCCGCTGCCCTAGCGCAGACATCACCTGTTGTTTGTCCTGGCTATGAGAAAGGAAAAACAACGCTTGTAGGTGAGCGTACCGGTAAGAAAGTTCAAAAAGCTTTCGAATTTTACAATGAAGACCTGGTAGATGAAGCGTTAAACGTTCTTTATGAAATCGACCCTTCCGATGATTTTGATAAGGCGTACGTTAATCGCTTCATTGGTAACCTACTTGCAGCGCAGGAAGGCCAAGGTGGAAAGGCTTATAACTACCTTGTCGATTCTGTTAAAACCAAGGTACTAAACGACCTAGAGCACGCTCAAACACTTAAGCTTTTAGGTGACTTGAGCATGCAGGAAGAAAAATATACCGACGCTGTAAAATGGTATAACAGCTGGATGGACTTCACATGTAAAGAAGATGCCGACGTTTATACTCGCTTGACTCAGGCTTATTATGAATCTAAGCAATTAGATAAAATGATTGAGCCAGCAGATAAAGCTATTGCTTTATACGAAGAGCCGAACAAGAACCCGTATGTTTTGAAACTTACCTCTTATTACGAGCGTAAGATGTATGACCAGACGGTTCTTGTTGCAGAAGAACTTGTTCGTAAATTCCCTGAAGAGCCACGGTGGTGGACTCAGTTAGGTATGTTCTACTTACAGGTCGAAGAGTATAAGAAGGCATTATCTTCTTTCGAACTTGCAGATATGCAAGGTTTCTTGAAGAAAGAAAGTGAAGCTAAAGCGCTAGCTCAGCTCTATCAAAGTAATGGTATGCCGTACCGCGGTGCGAAGACTTTGGAAAAGTTCATCAAAGCTGGTGTACTTGAAGAAGACGCTGAGTTAACGGCTAGTATAGCGAATGCTTATCACGCTGCTAAAGATTTCAAAACTGCAGCTAAGTTATATGCGAAAGCCGCAGCAGAGACTTCTGATCCAGAATATTATCGCAAGCAAGGTACCTTGTTGCTTATCGCTGAAGATTACAAAGGAGCGGTTAAAGCTCTTGAGAATGCTCTTGAGCGCGGTATCGAAAACCCGGAAAAAGTGCACTTTACGCTTATGGAAGCGAACTTTTATGCTGGTGATTATCGAGCTGCGTACAAGCACGTTCAAGAAGCTAAAAAAGATCGCTCACTACGTCGTAATGCGGCAGCGTGGGAACCTTACATAAAGGAAAAAGCGAAAAACCGCGGTATTAATATTTAATATCCGGAATTAGCTATAAAAGCCTCCCTTGGGAGGCTTTTTTTTGTCCTTAGCTAAGGCTTGTTTGCCCCAAAGATGAAGTAAAAAAAGTATCAATTCGTTTTTCAACGAACAGTAGAAGTATTCAGATCTTTTTGAATAGCGTTATATAAATCGATTTATTGAGTCGAAAGCGGGGTGGACAGTCGTTCTAATTAAGGAGGTGAGTTCTTTCAATCCATTTACTTTTATATTGTGATTTATTAATAACGCCTTGATACACCCTATTTCTCCATCAGAACTTGTAAAGAGTGCTTTCAAGTAACCCTTTGATTCTATGATGCTAACTAGTTTATTGAGTAGAGCAAGTAATTCTGCGCGCTCTAGAGCCAAGCTATCGTATTTCTGTCCTTCGCTATTAAGACGCGACTTATGTTCATTCATGTTGCTCTTCGTTTGTATTTCGCAAGCTAACTTATTTAAAATGGGCCACACATCATCTAGTGGGCGTGTTCCTTGAGTAAAGTGAACAAGCTTGTTTACATAGGTTGAGAGAACAGAGTGGGGAAGTTCATTTAGCATTGCTGCACTGTTAAGGCTAGTTTTCAACGCGATAAGCCTTGCAACCATAGCTTTTGCATTAGAGGTTTTGGGTAAGATAGCTAAAGCACTGGTTTCTCCACTGGCTTTATTTGGTCTTCTACCATAATCAACAATTTGAAAACCATTGTTAGACCAAAACTTGTCGAGTTTAGCTGTTGTCCCGTAAGACGTGCACATAGCATCAATGGCTTGACCATGCGTTGTTTCAATCAATTTTTGAATAAGGTAGCTACCAACCCCTCTGGCTTGAAGCTTTGGCTGCACTGCTATACGGTTAATTCTCCAGTAATTAAACGTTGCGGCTTCAGGGTCTGCCGACAGCAATGTTAACCGCTGTGCACCTAGGTGACCTTGAGGACGGCGGCGCCCCGACGCAATCTCACAGGATAAAGCGCCCAAGCTGTTGCCTCCCTCAATATTAATTATCGCCGCAGCAAGCACTAACCTTTCTGTTTTAAGTGTGGCAACAAGCACGTCAGGGCTGTCTAATAAACGCATGAAATCGTCAGGTGTTGTTTGGTAATGTGCAAGCGCAAGAAGTGACATCACTTGTTGAAGCATGTGTTCAGCTATATTTTCAAATGAACAAATATTGAAACTACATACCTTCATTAACAATGCACTGTCTTCTTGTTCTATATGAGCGATGTTATTAGTTCGGTTTTCAGGGGGGGAAAGACACGGGGTATCTTTCTCGGAATATTCTTCAAACAAACAGGTGTGATTTAAGAACCTCTCAACAGGATCTTTATCAAACCAACGCAGTGGCGTTGACAAACTTAGATGTTCAACAGTGTTGGGTAAGTTAGGTATGAGCTTGTGAATGAAACCATTTCCCGAGCCTTCGTAACCTTGAAGCGTAGTACTTAATACCCACTGTGGGTTATGGGCCAATATACGTGCCACAACAGGTAATGGTAAGGACGCCGCCTCATCAACCACAACAAGATCGAAACGGGTGTTGTTATTGCAACCAGAAGAAGGACAGCTGCCATAGAGAAGCTCACTGTCAGGGGGCACCCATTTAACCGAACCTAAAGGTGTTATTTTGTGATTAACTGGCATCTGGTCTTTATCATCAGAGGAGCCATAAGATGATGAAAGCGAGGAGGGCATTGAACCCTTGTGCTTATTAATACGCGACATTAGGTTAGTAACGTTACTCACTTGCTCGCTAGTAAGCAGCACGTTTTTCCCTTCGCTGATCAAGCTATCAATGAATATACCTAATAGAGAAGATTTGCCTCGTCCCCTTGGAGCAGTGACGAGAGCATTTAATTGGTTTACTGAGAATGCCTGATACAAACGTTCATAGGCATCTTGTTGTTCTTGCGTTTTAAACAGCGCACTTTCAAAAGCGTGTTGCTTAGATATTTGCTCTACGCGATACCTTTCTATATCTGGCAGAATTGTCTTAGTTTCTGTATGAAAGGCTACATAAGCACTATTCCGAAGGCGTTCAATAAAGCGAGCGAGGTATCGGCTGCGAGAAAGCGTAAAACCTTCTGAAATAAACGGCACAGAAACATTCTCGACCCATTCACTAAAATTTGGGCACACAATTACTAAGCAACCTTTGCGTTTAACAGTGCCTGCTACAGCCATCATATCTCCTGGCTTGAAAGTATCGCGGCAGTCCAAGATAGCCATGTCGTATTCGCTACCTAATACCTGTTTGCGCTTTTTTCCTTTCAGCGTGTTGCCAGTAAAACTTGCAATGCTGATAGATGAAACGTCATCCGTTAACGAGTGTATGCTGCAGAGTGCGGCATTACAGAAAGCATTTCCGCCAGAGACAACAAGCATTTTTCGGTGGAGCGGGGGAGTGACGTTTGAGCCATCTTTACAATAAGGGGCTAATAGCCATTCGCGTAATTGAGTTAGCGCCATGAATCAGTTTTTTCGGTATAATCTAACGCTATAGTAGCGATTTATTATGAGGAATTCGAATGCGCTTTCTTTCTCGGCGTTTAGTTATGCCAAACGACCTTAATTACGCCAATTCTTTGTTCGGTGGCCGCGCGTTAGAATGGATAGACGAAGAAGCTGCCATTTGGGCTATTTGTCAGTTAGAAACAAATTGTTTGGTTACGAAGCATATTGGTGAAATTAGCTTTGAATCACCTGCAATGCAGGGTGATATTGTAGAGTTTGGCTTGGAAACTAAGGCTGTGGGTCGTTCTTCAATTACCGTAAGCTGCCTGGTACGCAACAAGGCCACCAAGAAAACCATTTGTTTTGCAGATGACATCGTTTTCGTCAAGGTTGACCCAGATACTCGCCAACCAACAGCACACGGCAAAACGCTAGAAGGGTTAAAGGCCCAGACAGATGACGAAGTACGTCGCCTAAATATGAATACTGAAGCTGAATAGTCTATAAACCTCAATGCTTTATATCATATAAAGTTTATGACCTTAGCTTAATGTGTTATCTGCTTGACGGCGTGTATCGAACTGGTAGACTCCGTCGCAGATGTTGGGTTTGCTAGTTATAGCTACGCAACACTATACCAAGGGGTGTCCGCTTTCGGTCTGAGATCCACTTTCGTGGGAACCCTTAAACCTGATCCGGATAATACCGGCGTAGGGATGGTTCACAATATAGCCTTATCACCTGCCGTTAGACCCGGATCTTTTTTCTTCAATAAGAACAAGAGATCCCATGTATAAAACACTTTTCACACTATCATTGCTTGCGTGTTCTGTTGCAGCCTATGCACAAGAATCTGCAGTGAACGACACGTCAAAAAACACGCCTCCTGACATTGAACGGGTCGTTGTATCTGGTGACTTTCGACAAACAACACTTGACCAGCTAAGTGCTAGCGCGACGATTTTAGACCAAGCACGTCTTCGCAGCAGACAGCCTGCTCATATCGACAGCGTGCTAAACAGCATTCCAAACGTGAACTTTGCCGCTGGTGCGTCCCGTGGCCGCTTCGTTCAAATTCGCGGTATTGGTGAGCGTAGCCAATTCGCCGAGCCAATCAACCCTTCGGTAAGCTTTATCGTCGATGAATTTGATTTTTCAGGTCTTGCTGCAGCAGGTCTCATTTTTGATACCAAGCAGCTAGAGGTCTATCGCGGACCTCAGGCTACCTTATATGGTACAGGTGCACTGGCCGGTGCGGTTAAGCTTTCCAGTAATAACGTAGGCGGCGAGGCGCCAGACTACGTCGAAGCCCGCATTGGTAACAAAGATAGTTACCGCATCGAGGGAGCAACGGGTGACGATATCAATTCCGACTGGGGATATCGCGTTGCACTTGTGCATAACCGTAGCGATGGCTTTGTAGAAAACACCTTTTTAGATAGAAGCGACACCAATAATATTGATGAGACCGCGTTGCGCTTTGCTGTAGAAGGCAGCGTAGATGAAAGAACCACACTTGCACTTACTTATCGCTGGTATGACATTGATAATGGCTACGATGCGTTCTCGCTGGACAACGACAACAAAACACTATCTGACGAGCCAGGATTTGACGAGCATCAAACCCACGCTGTAAGCGCACGCTCAACAACAAGTACTGCAGCGGGTGACCTTATTCTTATAGCCACCCATGCTTCTCATAATATTGCCTATGGATACGATGAAGATTGGACATTTACCGGTTTTCACCCATGGGGTTACACATCGTTTGATGCGTACTACCGCGATGTTGAAACGCAAACCGGTGAGTTGCGTTTTGTGTCGTCTGACAGTGCTGCACTTTTTGATGGTATGACCGACTGGACAATAGGCGTATTTTATAAAAACACGGAAGAAAAGCTGCTACGTCAGTACACTTATTTGGATAGTGACTTTGCCAGTGAATACACGCCTACGACGACCGCTATCTATGCTCAGACTGAAAGTCGATTGAACGAAAATTTAGTACTTGTAGCAGGGTTAAGAGTCGAAAACTATGACTTTGATTACGCCGATAATAATCAGCTTACACGGGCCTTTGATACCACCATGGTCGGCGGGAAAGTAGCGCTTCAGTATACACAAGGCGAGCACTTCTATTACGGCAGTATCTCGCGTGGCTATAAAGGTGCAGGCTTTAACCCCGACAGCCGCGTGAATGACGATCAGCGATTCTTCGACGAAGAGTATAACTGGAACTACGAAGTAGGCGTTAAGGGCCCATTACTTACGCCTGACCTAATTGCTCGCGCTGCAATTTTCTATATGGAAAGAAAAGATACTCAGGTGAGCGATTTTGACGTTATCACTCGTGATGACGGTACGGCAGGGTTCGTAGATATTATTGATAATGCTGATTTAGGTACAAACAAAGGAGCCGAGCTGGAGCTTAGCTGGATTGCTAGTGATGCATGGCAGCTAGATGCAAGTGTTGGATATCTAAGCGCTACCTTTGAAGGGTATACGCTTGCAGACGGTACTGAAGTGTCTGAGCAAAGACAGGCTCAATCACCTAAGTGGACCGCAAACCTGTATAGTGAGTACGCACTTACAGATAACATGCTCTGGCGTGTAGATGTAGATTACAAAAGCGAATACCGTTTTTCTGACGGCCATGATGTAACCTCGCCAAGTACTACGCTGGTTAATTCGGAGATTGTGGTGCTACACGGTGATTGGCAGACATCACTGTGGGTACAAAATGCTTTTGATCGTGAGTACTACACCCGTGGATTCGGTGGTTTCAGCAACGACCCTCGCGATGAGTATGCCTTCGATGAGCCATATTACCAAATAGGTAACGGTCGTCAGTTTGGCGTTACTGTTAAGTACGCGTTTTAAAATAAAAGGAAACAGACATGCAAGTTATGGTTGAACTGTCGTTGTACCCATTGGTTAACGAATACATTCCACCTATTCAAGATTTCATTGATAGGTTAAATAGCTACAGTGATATTACAGTTTCAACAAGCTCAACCAGCACGCAGGTTACAGGTGACTATGGTGTGGTTATGAAAGTACTTGGCGAAGAAATGCAAAGGACCCATGAAGAAGTGGGGCAGGCTATTTTCGTTGCTAAGTTTTTAAACTTTGATGCCATGCAATCTAGAAAATCATCTTAATGGCTAACTTTTTTTCTGAGTTTACCTCACAAATTGCCGCTACTTCGCTTTTAGAGTGGGTAGCGGTTGTCCTCGCTATTGCCTATGTGCTGTTAGCCGCAAAACAGAACAGCTGGTGTTGGCTGTGCGCTTTTGTGAGTACCGCAATTTACACCTGGCTATTTTGGCAGGTGACTTTGCCATTTCAGTCTGCGCTTAACTTCTTTTATATGATAATGGCGGGATACGGTTATTATCAGTGGTCGAAAGGGGCGGAAGACGGCGATGTTAAGCCAGTGCTTCATTGGCCTCTCTGGGCTCATTTGCTCATTGTGCCGAGTATGTTATTACTCGCTTGGGTTCTGTCTGAGGTGGCAAGCTCACAGTTCAATAGTGAGTACCTACTATTAGATGCGAGCATTAATTTATTGAGTGTAGTCACAACATTTATGGTGGCGCATAAAATCCTGCAAAACTGGGTTTATTGGTTTTTCATCAATTTAGCGTCCGCCTATTTATACCTGCAAGTGGGTTATGCATTATCTGCTTGCCTGTTCTTAGGCTATGTTGGTTTTGCGGTATTTGGGTATTACCAGTGGCTAGTACAATATAAAAAACAAGGTGAACAGGTTGGATATCATCGCCACGCTGCAAAAGGCGCTTAATCTTAGCGACAGTGCGAAAATTTCGTCACACCCTGCTGGAGCGGTAAATCACGTTTACCGCGTTCAAGAGCTCGCAGATAGTCAGTTACCCTTGATTGCAAATAACCTTCAAAGTAGTGGGCAACCAAAGTCGGATCATAACCCTGTCGACTTAGCGGTGAAATGGATGGGCGATGATGACTTTAGTGGGGTTAATCGTGCTCACCAATTTGCTTTGCAGCAACAGCTTTATAGGTTGGGAGTAGCGCCGCAACCTATATGGTTAAGCGATGATGAAACCATCTGGGTTGAGCAGTGGCTAGAGCACAGTGAAAGTGCGACGCTTTCAATGCTTGAGCTGGCCAACACCCTCGCTCGTATTCATTCTTTGCCCATTACCGCTAGGCCATTAGATTTAGCATCAAGATGGCAGCATTATATTAATGTTGCACAGCTCGATATGAGCAGTGAGCTTTATCTAAAAGCCCAATCATTGCGGAAACAAGTAATAAAAAGTGAACAAGACGATGACGACTATGTGTTATGTCATAATGACTTGCTAACTAATCACTTATTACTGAGCGCAGATAACTCACTCAAGATTATTGATTGGGAATATGCCGCCATGGGAAACCGCTACTTCGATTTAGCAAGTTGCTGCCTTATCAATAAACTTGAAATCAATGAAAGTAGAGAGCTCGTTAAGCATTACGCCAAGCTAATGAATATCGATGAGCACGACGCGATAGCGAAATTTGATCTGCACACCGAGATTGTCGCTATCACTAATGACCTGTGGTTTGCTGCGCTTAACGCCAATAAGGTCTAATTGGCATAAACTGCTCCGCATTTAAAAGTGACGCTGCATAGAAGTCGGTTTAAAAGCGAGCAATAAGACAAAACACAGGTGATGGATAAAGCCTATTTGGTGTTATTCGATTGAAAAAACAGCGCATTGCGTGTTAATTAAGCATGCAGTGCATGGTAGTGATAAAAAGGCTTTACCTTTTTAATGTCATCCGTATAATGCACAGCGCGCTAGGGGTGTAGTTCGAATTGGTAGAACAGCGGTCTCCAAAACCGATGGTT
>NZ_CACSIH010000025.1:43111-59062 GCF_902705805.1 Alteromonas alvinellae
CGAGTCCCTCCACCCCTGCCACTTTCTCTTCTTATGAACGTTTACGTTCAAATCCTAAATCGTTTCTTTGTTAAATTCTTCTTCAATTATTCTTAAATTTTATTGGTTTCTGTTGCTAGTGCTTAATTTGCTGCAGCTGCTTTATTTCCTCTTATACCAAGGGTCAGGCATTATAAATTCGCGAATAACCCTTATGAATTAACGCTTATGAATTAGCGCTTGAGCATTAAACAGCAGGTGCAACCCGAGCAAAAGAACGCGATAGTTATTCAACCAAGCCTGCAACTTTAGTAAACTAAACAAATACAATGAACTATTCACGTTAGGTGTTTTTACGCAATGTCTCTTACTTCATATCAGCAGGCGGTTTTACAGGAAATGGGGATCCCTGTTTGGATCACCAAAGACGCCTACACTGAGCTAAAGCAGGAAGACCAAGCGAAACAAAACAACGCCAATGCAGCACAACGCAACGTCGGCAGTACAAATAGTTCATCGACACAGTTACCCTACAGCCAAAACGCTCAAACCAATAAGCCGCCTTCAACGCCAATATCTCAAGAAGAAAAGCAATCACGGCTTGCTCAGTTGCGGGCAAATGTTGGCAGTAGCGCGAAAGATAAGGCTAAGCCTAAAGACGGCGGGGCAGCAAAACTTTCCACACCTGGCGCATCGCACAATGACGGGAAAGTAGGGCAAACCGAAACAGGTGCTTCACAGTCACACAACATTTCGCCGTCTTTCGACAATGCGGTTACCTCGCAAGAGTCTTTAACAAAGTCTATTGACGCAAAAGAGCCGGTATCGCCTGAAGGTATCCCGTTAAGTGCCGAACAGAAAGCAAAATCACAGCAATGGCTGAAGGACTTACAGCTAGCCTGTGTTCAGTTGGGTATACCGTCACAGTGGGCTAGCACCATAATGATTGGCCGTACGCTATCGGTAACCGAAACGGCCATTATATTGCCAGCCACACCGCTTAAACTCACAGCTGTGCAAAAACGGGAGCTGTGGGCGCAGCTTATCAGCGCAGCACGCGAATTAAACCATTCAGCTAACGGCCAGTAGTCGCGTCGATGAAGTTAACAATCGTACCGCCACAAGGCTTTAACGAGCACATTGAACTTGCGCATGCTATCCATCAAGAGGCACAAGTGTCGCCTTGGAAACTAAGTACCTTCGCAGACTGTTTCACGAAACCCTATTACGGGGTGTTTGCCTTTGAAAATGACAAGATTGTTGGCTATGCCATCATGCTTGAGGTCGTTGATGAAGCTACGCTGATGGATATTGCGGTAGACAGTGGCGCAAGAGGCAAGGGTGTAGGTCGCGCTTTAGTTGATTTTGTCATTGAGACATCGGTAAAAAATGCAATGCGTGAAATGTGGCTAGAAGTGCGTGAAAGTAACCATACTGCTATTGCGCTTTATGAGAGCTCGGGGTTTGAGCATATAGAAACCCGCAAAAATTATTACACCGTAAAAAATAATGATGACGGGCATGACAAGAGTAATGGAAACAGCGCACAAAAAGAAAACGCTAAAATCATGAAGTGGACAAATCCCACCTTAGCCTAGTTTTTGTATTCCTAGGCATATACGTTTCGCGTATATCAAAGCATTATCTGAACTCAGCATACGCTTCCAGACCATAGCCGTGCGTGTTTAAATTAGAACACGTCCCCATCAATCAAGGTATAAATAGCATGGCTAAAGTGCTCAACAAGGCTTTAATCTCATCAAAACGATTTGCTATAAATGTGGTTACCTACAAAGAGGGTCATAGCGTGTTAGAACATAATGACCCTATGGGCAGCGGGCGTTACTTTAAATTTAATGTAGTACTAAAAAAGCCGAAGCGCGGCGGTCAATTTTGGGCAGAGAAAGTCATCTTTAATCTCTTTAACCGCATTTACTTTTTTCGGCCAGATAAGTACATGCACAGCGTAAGCAAAATAGAAAAAGGGGAGCGGAAGCTGCTGTCTGTTGCACTGTACCTATAAGTCATAGTGTTTATTAGTGATTAACCACCCGTATAGCAAAGTTTCCACAAGGTTTTAAAAAGTTGACCATTTGGTCGATAAGTTGGCGTCTTTGCACGGTCAGGAAGGTTTTAATCCCTTGCTAATTCACTTATATTTGCGCCCTCAAAATTCTCCGCCTACATTCAGCTTACCAGGCGGTAGAAACTTCTCTTAACGCAGTTCGTGTAATTGGATTTTTTAAAACGCATGTCTTCATCATCGGTGGCGGAAAAAGAGCAATCAAAAGGCATTAAAATGCTTTTGGTTGCGGTGTTGTGTTTAGGACTTAACTGGCCAGGCATGAAATTAGGGCTTGAGATTGTAGGGCCTGTATGGATGGTGTGCTTGCGCTTCTTGTTAAGCCTTCCCGTACTCGCGCTGTTTGTACTTATCACCAAAAAACGTTTACCGGTGCTCAATCGTAAAGATCGCTCGGTGGTGTTTGTCGTTGCCTTTTTCCAGTTTATCCTATCAATGGGGCTTATTACTGTCTCACTGCAGTTTATTCCTGCCGGCACGGCCAGTATTCTTATTTACACTACACCGCTTTGGATGCTGCTTATCGACACTCTATGGTATCGGCAACGTCCGCCTTCTAAGCGATTAATTCTAACCGGTATATCTACCATTGGCTGTGCAATGATTTTATTTGCTTCGGGACAACCGGGCGCATGGCTACCGCTCTTTGGTATGTTGCTGGCATCTGCGTTGTGGGCGGTCGCTATTCGAAGAGTGTCTTTTCATAAGTGGAAGGGAAGCGTCATTGAAGCTGTCTTCTGGCAGTTTACCATCGCAGGTTTCGCCATGCTTGCTATTGCACTGATAGTTGAACCAACACCTAATTTTGGGGCTTACGATATAAGCGATTGGTTACTATTGGCGTACATTGGGCCAGTGGCAACGGGTCTCGGTTTTGGCCTCATGGTAGCGGCGGGGCCTAAATTACCCCCAGATAAAATTGTTCTTATTAGTACACTCACGCCGATAGTGGGTTATGTAAGCTCTGTGATATTGCTTAAAGAAACGCTGCTGCCTATGGTTATGGCCGGTGCAATATTGATGATAGCTGCGCTAATAGTAAATGGCCTTCCTCAAAGCACACTTAAAAAGATATTAGGTAAAGGCCACGCGAAATAAAGGTAAGTTAAAGAGTTAGTCGAGGCTGTATAAAATCTAAAAACGCAGAGATACGAGACGAAACTGCACTATTTTTATAGTATACCGCTTGTACCGACTCTCTGCGGTTTGGACTGACGATATCGTCGCGAAATAGCGCTACCAGCGAGCCTGCACTGATATCTTTGTGTACCACAAAGTGAGAAAGTAACGCGATACCTTGACCTGCCAAGCACAGCTGGCGAATAGTTTCGCCGCTTGACGCACGAAGACTGTACTGCAAGTTAATATCTTGCTTGAGCGGCCATTTATTTAGACTTGGTGAGTCGCTAAAGCCAATCAGTTTGTGTTTGTTTAGCGTGCTAATTCCATCCTCACCTTCAGATATGGGATATTTTTCAAGATACTGTGGGCTTGCCACAATATGCAGCTTACTTTTTCCTAAACGTCTAGCGTGCAAGTTAGAGTCGCTTAAATCACCAATACGTATTGCGATATCGGTTTTATGTTCCAACAGGTCGATAATGCTGTCGTGACTGGTGATATCGAGTGTTATGTCAGGAAATGCTTCTCGAAATTCACCCACTAACGGCGCTAGCTGGTGGAACACAAAGGGGCTTGCAGCATCGACCCGAAGTTTTCCAGAAGGGGCACGCTTTAATAGCCGTAATGCCTCTTCACCTTTTTCTAATATGTTTAGCCCGTCTCTGGCATATTGCAGGAAAAGCTCACCTTCTTCTGTTAGTTCCAACCGTCTGGTAGTGCGATTCAATAGGGTTACATCTAAGCCATCTTCAAGACGGGTAACCGCTCTACTCACTTTTGCAACCTGCTGATTGAGTAGATTGGCAGCACTGGAAAAACTACCTGTATCCACAACGGTTAGGAACGCTTCTAAATCTTCAGTTTTTGATGAGACTGGCATCGCACACCTTATATTTTCAAATATCGCAAAAGTATTTTGTCATTGGTGCTGTTTTTTGCAAATAAATTTATCGTCAAACTGTACGCACTTTATTAATGGCTTTCAAAAAACGGTGTAGTTGTTCGTTCTAGAAGCCAATGGTGGCGTTGTTAATCAAGCCATCTCGTTAATTACTTTTTGAGGATAATTGAAATGCCTATTGCATTATTTGCGTTAACGTTAAGTGCGTTTGCTATTGGCACAACAGAGTTCGTGATAGTGGGGCTTGTCCCCACCATTGCTACTGATCTTGGCGTTACGTTACCGAGCGCAGGCTTACTGGTAAGCTTGTACGCCGTTGGTGTTGCCGTTGGCGCACCGGCTCTTACCGCCCTTACGGGTAAGTGGAATAGAAAGCATGTTCTGCTTAGCTTAATGGCGCTATTTGTGGCTGGTAATATTCTTGCTTGGCAAGCGCCTAGCTACGAGAGCTTAATTTTAGCTCGCATTTTGACAGGCTTAGCGCACGGTGTGTTCTTTTCCATAGGGTCAACTATTGCTACAGGGCTAGTGGCGAAAGAAAAAGAAGCCAGTGCTATTGCCATTATGTTTACGGGCTTAACCGTAGCCTTGGTTACTGGCGTACCTTTGGGTACCTGGATTGGTCAAAACTTCGGTTGGAGAGCAACCTTCCTTGTGGTTTCCGCGCTTGGCACACTTGCGCTAATAGGCAGTGCGTTGCTGGTACCGAACAATCTTAAGCAAAGTAAACCGGCCACCTTGAGTGAACAAATGAAAGTGTTGGTTCAGCCTCGTCTGGTATTAGTGTATCTAATGACGATATTGGGCTATGGCGGCACATTTACGGCATTCACCTATCTCGCTCCTATATTGCAGGAAGAGGCGGGGTTTGCGCCCTCAGCTATCAGCTTAATTATGCTGGTTTACGGTGTATCTGTCGCGGTAGGCAATATTTATGGCGGCAAGCTTGCTGACAAAAAAGGCCCAATCCGCGCGTTAACTATCATCTTTTCAGCCCTTGCGGTCATCTTGTTTGCCCTGACGTTTACCATGGGCAGTAAAGTTGCCGCAGTGATCACCGTTTTAGTGTGGGGCGCCTTTGCCTTTGGCAATGTTCCAGGACTTCAGGTGTACGTTGTTCAATTAGCAGAGAAGTTTACCCCTAATGCTGTTGATGTCG
Source organism: Alteromonas alvinellae (assembly GCF_902705805.1). NCBI lineage: Bacteria > Pseudomonadati > Pseudomonadota > Gammaproteobacteria > Alteromonadales > Alteromonadaceae > Alteromonas > Alteromonas alvinellae. The sequence goes on from NZ_CACSIH010000025.1 coordinate 48,356, forward strand.
CTTCAGGTTTAAATATCGCGGCATTTAACATTGGCATAGCAGTGGGTTCAATTCTGGGCGGTGCAATTGTAGACGGCATGCAGTTATCTGATACCGCATGGATTGGCGCAATTATTTCTGTTGCAGCGTTACTTGTTACACGTTACAGCGGCTACTTAGACAAGCGCGCACTCAGTACTGCGAATACGGCGAATAACACAACGAGCGCGTAGGGAGGTCATAATGACGACAAATACCTTTGATAAGCTAGCACAACACACGTTCTCAGTAGGTGTAGAGCTTCCGCTAGATAACGACTGGGCGCATTTCGACGCCACAAGAGGTACGCCATTCGGCGTACCTGATATGACCGAGCATCACAGCCGTATTCAACTAGCCGACAAACTAGGGTTTAAAGCAGCGTGGGTACGAGATGTGCCAGTTTATGACCCTAGCTTTGGTGATGCGGCTCAGGTTTTCGAAACCTTCACTTACTTGGGCTATTTAGCAGGTATCACAGACAATATTCTATTAGGCACAGCCGCCGTTGTTTTACCTCTTAGGCAGCCATGGCTTGTCAAAAAGGCGGCAGCAACGGTGCAGCAGCTAAGTAACGACCGCCTTATACTCGGCGTAGCCAGTGGGGATAGACCGGTTGAGTATCCGTTGTTCGATGTCGATTTTGACAGTCGCGGCGAGCACTTCAGGCAGTCACTGGAAATTGTAAAGCACGGTGAGAATTCCCTTAAGCCTGGCATGTCGCTGTTACCGCGCTCAACCACGCCGCCTTTGTACGTTGCAGGGCTCGCTCAGCAAAGCCCTCAGTGGGTTGGAGAAAATATGGACGGTTGGCTGGCGTATCCAGGTACACCGAACGAGCATGTAAAGCGCGTAGAACTATGGCGAAATGTCGCGGGCAACAAGCCGTACGTTAGCTTTATTCATCTTAATTTGGTTGAAGACGATGAAGCGCCCATAAAACGCCACCGGTTCGGGGTTGAAACTGGTGTAAATGGGCTTATCAAAGAACTCAATGCAATGAAAGAAGCGGGGGTTGATCATATTGGCCTGCACTTCAGACGTAATACGCAACCAGTAGAAGTCGCGATGCAGCGCATTGCTGACAATGTATTACCTCACTTTCATAAATAACGGAACCAACAAGGAGGCATCATGCCGAATGTAAATCAGTCACAATCTAAAATTCCTTCGCTAGGTGTAGGCACGTTTCGCTTAAAAGACGATGAAGCCTATAACAGCGTGACAATGGCACTTGAAGTGGGTTTCCGTCACATTGATACGGCGCAAATTTACGGCAATGAAGAAGCGGTAGGTCGCGCTATTAAAGACGCTATTGCAAACAATCTTGTTGCACGTGAAGACCTTTATGTCACCACCAAGGTGTGGAATGACAAGCTGAATAAAGCAAGCTTTGTGGATAGCGTAAAAGAGAGTTTGGAAAAGCTTCAACTGTCGTACGTTGACCTGCTACTTATTCATTGGCCGTCACCGGAAAACGGCGAAAGCATGGAAGAGTACCTAGGTGAATTGCTGCGCGTTAAGGAACTGGGACTCACAAAAGAAGTTGGTATTTCTAACTTTACCGTGGCACAAATTGAAGAAGCGGTGAGTATCTTGGGCGAGGGCGTTATTTCCACGAATCAGGTAGAGGTACACCCTTATCTTACTAATGAAAAAGTGCGTGCAGCGTGTGAGAAACACGGTATCACCGTAACAGGATATATGCCGTTTGCTGTTGGTAAAGTGCTAAAAGACGAGACCATCATCGCAATTGCAGATAAGCATGGTGTGAGCACTGCTGAGGTAGTGGTAGCCTGGGAGCTGGCCCATGGTTTAGTCACTATTCCATCGTCGACTAAACGCAAGAATCTGGAAACCAATTTCAAAGCGCTTGAACTTACCTTGAGCGCTGACGATATCGCAAAGATTGACGCGCTAGATTGTGGCGACCGTCAAGCTAACCCAGATTTTTCGCCTGCGTGGGACTAATTTAATGTTGCCAAGCGCCAACTGGCGCTGGCTTCATTTTTACCCACAATCAAGTAAATGTGTGGTGTCGTGTAGGCTCGAATTTGTTAAGTAGACTGTGTACTACATAAATAACGCACAGGCTAAGTGCTAGAGCTACGACTACCGATGAAAAGCGATACAGCGCACTATAAATAATATCCTGTTGTGGAGAGAGTGACTGGCCGTACAAAATGCCAAATGTGGTAAGTACGCCAAAGCCAGTGCCAGCACCACCACCGCTAAGCACATGCTGGCGGCTGATGAAAAATACCAATATCCATAAGCTGAAACTTGCGAAAAACAACGTGTCACTGTAGTTGAGCAAAATGAGCTGGGCGAGCAGGGCAAGATTACATCCAATTAGCGTGCCCAGCGCTCGCTGCCAGCCACTCAATGTGGCTCCTTTCCAACACAGTGGAAAAAGAATCAATACACTTGCTGCTTGTGCTGATATCGAATCTACTAAGTCGAAGGTTTGAAATACAGCAAACGATAGCGTGGCGACAGTGGTGCATAATATGACTTCGTGGCGAATACTTGCTTTATCTTTTGCCGCTTTGGGCAAAGGCGTGCGCGGCTCCTCATCGGGAAAAACAATATGCAAAGCGAATGCAATTATCAATGCCAACAGAATTGCACCGATGTTTGAAATCACTAATGCGTAGATATCTATTCCATCGCTGCTGTAGCTGGCAAAATGTAGCTGCAGCGAAAGTCCTACAAGGGAAAACGCACCGAATAAATACAGCGTACCTTTACTCATTTGCCAAAACAGAAAAGCGAAAGTGATGGCGATTAGCGGCGTGATCAGCAATGGGTGGCTTCCGAACAAGCCGTATACCACTAAAACAGCCGCCGCCGGAAAGATAGTTGCGGCAAGAAATTGTCGAATAATGTGACCATTTAAAACGGCTACCAGTCCAAGCAACAAAATAGGGTACAAGGTAAAAAATATCGGATTAGGCCAATCCAGCGCTTTCGATATAGCAAAGCCCAACGTGGCGCCGGAGGCGATCCTAAGCATCTGCTGGACATCATTTTTACTTAGCTGTGAATCCATAATTTAAGTCTAATAAATGAAGTGCAGCAGGCTTATAAAGTGAATTTGAATGTTCGCTGCCACACTTTCAATAGGGTTGTCTGGAACTATCTGCACGGTAGCGCGAGCGCCACTGGTGAGGTGGCTTAACGATATTTCTTGTTCTTCAAGCTTAATGTGGACTCGTTGGCGCTGTGCATCTCGTACCCATCGATTCGACTTTTCAACGCTTGCAAGGGTGCCGTTGGCGGCAAGTTGGCCGTCGCTTACACCAGCTTCAAATTCTTCCACTTTAGCTTCAAATACTTTACCCGGTAGTGCATCAAAAACGACGTTAGCGCGAATGCCTTCTTTTACATTGGCGAGTGATTTCTCTCGAAAATCTGCAACCACATCTAGCGTGTTATCGACAACTGAGGCAAGGGGCGTACTTTGTTTAGCATAAGTGCCTTGAGTTACCTGCATGTTTGCCATTATGCCGTCATGCGGTGCTTTAATTTTGGTATAGGCTAAGTTCAACTCTGCCCGTTTAACCGCATTTACCGCTTCTAGATATTTTAGGTTTTTGTCACCTTGCTCACCTCTTGCAACAACTTGCTCGTTTAGATCGGCTTCAAGCGCACTAATTTCAGCTTCAGCGCTTTTAAGTTGCGCGTACGCTTTGTCCACGTTTTGTTGAGATACCGCTTTAGTTTGAACTAAGGAATTGAGTCGTTGAAATTCACTGTTGCGTTCGTCGTAAACCGCCGATGCAGCCTCTATTTTGGCTCTAATCGCTTCCGCTTTCGCATCTATCTGAGCATTCTCTAACTCCACATTTGCCAAATCAATTTGCGCCTTTTCAAGCGCAATTAGGTAAGGTGTCTCATCTATAACAAATAAAACCTGCCCTTCCTTGACGGTTTGGTTATTTTTGACAAGCACCTCGTTTATCGGCCCATTTATCTGTGGAGAGATTTGCGTGACCTGATGATAGACTCTCGCCTGTGGTGTCATTGGCATGCGTATATCTGCAATAATAAAGTAGATAAAACAGATGGCAAAAGCGACTAAAGCCAGCTTTATATACCTAGCAAATTCCTGATCTGGTGTTCGTTGACTCACTTAAGTGACTCCAATAATTTTGCGGCATTAACTTCAATTTTTTGAACACATTTAGCCATAATGCGTAACTCTTCTTCAGATACTCCTGCGTACACTTCATCTCGCAGCGCCATCAATGTACTTTCGATATCATTCATTCGACCTTTGCCCATATCTGTGAAGTAAAGTAAGCGACTTCGTTTGTCGTTAGTATCGGTAACGCGTTTGATTAACCCGGTAGTTTCGAGCTGTTTAATTGTGCGAGTTAAGCTAGGCATTTCTATTTCCAAGCTTTCAGCCACCATCTGTTGCGTACAGCCCTCACCAAGTAATGACATGTGAATCATTACGCGCCATCTAGACTCTGTAAGGTCGAGATGAGCGACCGATTCAGTGACAGTTCTTCTGCACTTTTGCGCAGTGCGGGCAAAAAGCGCAATAAGTTGAAGTGGCATAGGTTCTGAAAATGACATGTAAAAACCGTTGATTTACTTAGCATGCTAACTATTTTATTTGTTTAGCATGCTAAGTAAATGGCATTGAGATGAGAAAGAGATTTTGCAAGTTGAGCGCTTACAGTGAGAAGAGTGTCAGATACAAATATAGGTTAGTGTATGGCTAAATATTCAGACTTCGGATAAGTGGGCATTGAGCGCTAAGTGAATGAGTTATTTACAAAACGAGGCCAAAAAAAAGCCGTTTATCAAAAATAAACGGCTTTTTGCTTAGGTCCAAAGGGAGATTTGGATTTAGAATTTACCTCGGAATGAAGCAAACCAGTTTGTACTAGTGTCGTAAACAGTTGGATACGTGTTACCGTTACCAAGAGCTGGACCTGCACCAGAGTATATTGGAGGTTGCTCGCCAAGAAGGTTAAGAACACCCATAGTTAGTTCTATGTTATCGCTAACGTAGTAAGTACCAGAAAGGTCTAGGTAGCTGATAGCTCTAAAGCCAGTTTCTAGAGTATCACCCTCATCATCGTTCTGTGCTGAGCCGAAGTATCTCCAAGTAGCAGTAAGATCAATATCTAGGTTGGTATTCCAGGTTGCCATAAATCTATGACGATACTCTGGGCTAGGGGCGTCACATGCGTTACCGAAGAATCCAGCACATTCAACAGGATCTCCACCTGGAAATGGTACAGTACTGTTTTCGTCCAGCATCGTTGATGCATAGTCGAAACGTACGTCACCCATCTCTGTTTTTAGGCTGTAGTTTATTTGTAAATCAACACCAGAGGTTGCAAGTGATGCAATATTAAGGTTCGTTTGTTGGAAGCCAACACCAAACGTACCAGCAGCTAGTGAGCCCGCTGAAGAACGTGTAATAAGGCTACAGAATGTCGGGTCACCACTATCTAGACAGTTGTCGAAGATAGTTTGTGCTGGGATACCTGAAGCAATGGCGTCGTCTACTTCGATATCGAAGTAATCCACGCTAATTGAAAGGCCTTCTATACTTGCTGGAGTAAATACAACACCAAAGGTTACGGTATCTGCAGTTACTGGATCTAGGTTCGGGTTACCACCTGTTAGAGACTGTGTTTGACCCGAGATTACGTCAAGGATGTTGCCGTATTGATCTGCTGTTACACCAGTGCGAGCACAAGTTTCAAGTGAAGCAATTGGGTTGGCACCCGCACACGGGTCATACAACTGCTCGCCGCTAGCATCGGTACCCGCTGGGCTTAGGTTAGGTAGCCCTGTATTTTGACCAGTGTATAGATCAATTACGTTTGGAGCACGAACCGCACGCTGATATTGCGCACGAAGTTTCACGTCTTCAACTGGCGTCCATGATAACTGGTAGCCGTAGGCATTAGTGTCAAAACTGTTAGACGTGCCGTTACCCGCTGTGTCGTAGTCAGAGAAGCGATACTGCGCGCTAAACACTAACTCTTCAGCGAACTCTGCGCCAGAAATAAGGGGTATTTGAACCTCGGTAAAGAATTCACGAACTTCAATCTTACCTTCTACTGCAAGCGTTGCACCGCCTACACCAGTGAAGCCACCACCTTGAATTTGGCTAATTTCATCTGGTGATGACGCTAGTTCGTCTTTGCGATATTCAACACCGAATAAAATGCCGATACCGTCATCTGCTGTAGGAAGCTTGATGCCGTAGTCGCCTAAGTTTGCTTGGATATCCGCGCCGAATACTTTTTGCGAAGTTTCACCGTTTACAATACCAATACCTTGAATGAAGTCTAACTGAGCTTGCGTCACAGAGCTTTCACCACCAGGACGTTGGAAGATGTTGTAAGGTACACAGCCACCAGATTGGTCAATACATACAACGTTACCATCTTCGTCAGTGGTTGCTAATAGCGCTTGCTGTAGGTTAGCGACGACGAAGTCGTTAGTTGCTGAGCTTTGATCTCGGGTTTCTGAAATTTGACCAAATACGTTCCACGCCCAAGTGTCATCAATGAAACCGTTCAGGCCACCAACTACTCTCCATGCGCTATTCTCTAGACGAGAGTTACGCGATCCACCTTCAACGTTACGGTGAGATGCAGTGATGCCGCTAACGATTACATCGTTGGCAATATCATCAGCCGAGCAACCAAAAATATCAGTGAACGCTAAACCGCTGTTTCCTTGTATCAGTGGGTTTCCACAGTTGATGTCGTATGCGCCAATACCAAACGAGGCACTTGGAGCAATCTGAGCGTCACTGGTGTTGTTAATATAACCGAAGTCAAGATATGCTTCCAAATTCTCGCTTATCTCATAGTCGCCTTTAGCGTACAGGTGATAACGCTCAGAAGGGCGCTGGAAGAAGTTAGTAGCACCAAAGTTATAGGTTTGACTTGGGCCACCAGCGTAAGAAATGAGATTTCCGTTTTCCTCTTGGAATGCAAAACCGCCAGGACCACCAAACAGACGGAAGTTAGCTGAACCTACACAACCAAACCCTTCGAAGCTTGATGAGCCATTGCTCTGTCCTAATGTACATGCTGAGAAAACTCTATCAGATTGAATGATTTCTTGGCGGTCTTCATATGAAGCATAAACAGTGACATTGCCTTTACCATCAGCAGATGATGATCCAAACATAGCGTAAATTAGGGTTTCATCGCCGTCCATGGTTGAACCTGGAACAGGCTGATTGGCTGCGTTTAGCACGCCTTCATACAGACCATTATCGTTGTCAGCATAGTTTGTGCTGAACTGACCACCAAACTCGACACCTTCAAAGTCGTCGCGAAGAATAAAGTTTGCAACACCACCAACCGCGTCAGAACCGTATACCGCTGATGCACCACCAGTAAGGATGTCAACGCGCTCCAACATTTGCGTAGGGACTAGGTCAACGTTGGCTGCGCTGGTACTCGAAGAGCCATATGGAAGACGTTTGCCGTCAATAAGTACTAGTGTTCTATTCGCACCTAAACCACGAAGGTTAAGTGTTGCAGTACCCGTTGAACCATTTGAAACTTCTGATGCTTGACCTGCGAAAACCTGCGGAAGCACGTTAACGAAATCTTCTACACGTAAGTTACCGCGAGCCGCTGCTTCGGCACCTGACACACTTAAAACAGGTGTGGCCGCTGCAACATTGGGATTTGAAAGTAGACGCGAACCTGTAACTTCGATTTTCTCAACGGTTTCTTTTTCTGATTCGTCTTCTTGGGCTTAGATATTGGCAGAAAATGCCATGGATGCAGCAGCGCCAAACGCGCAGGCCAGTCGTACCGACTTGGCCAGTTTGTGGTTTGAAAACATTCTAGTCTCCCTTGACTTTGATTTTTTTATTTAATTATTTTTAGTGTGTTTTTTGAACACATAATATTCTTCGCATAAATTTTGAATATTTTCAATAGAATGTAGCCCCAAAGTTTAAGAAACTGTTTTTTTGAAAGTTTTGTTGATATTGAAGGTAGCATTAGAAGTGATGTGGCGGAGTTTTCCACTGCGAAAAACAGAGCGCTTAACGAAATTCTCCATTTCAACACGAGCAAAGTACGTACTGTAATTTCGCTCTACTGTTACGTGCAGTAAAATGCTAAAATCCGCGCAATTAATTACCAAGCCGTATCAAGCGTTTTACCGCAATACTGAATTTGCGCGGAAAAGCATTGCTTATCCGTTACAAAACGCGCCTGTAAGTAATTGGTTTACAGGGATAATAGATAACGAAGATAAGTATTGATGTCAGATAAGAAGCTTCTAGAAGAGATTAAAAAGCGACGTACGTTCGCGATCATATCGCACCCTGATGCCGCCCAGCCTTTCAACGCTTAAAATCACCTTTCATTGCACACCACAATCACATCTCAACGTACTGAATTTAAAGGATTTTTGTCTTTTTCTCGTTTCTTTGCTTTTCAATGATGTTCAAGCGTAACCTCGGAAAGTGTGTACAAACTTGAGTACAAATTCCGTTTTAGAGGCCTTTGGCGAAAATTCCATGACACAAACCTGGCTGTAGGCCTTGTGGTTACTGGGTTTGGCGTAAAAAGTACTACCGTTAAAAAGAGTCACTTTTTTTGGTAAATGTTTTCATCTGTACCAAATTACAAAATTTAATGAGGGAGTTTATTGTTGGTGTGATTTTTGCTTCAGTGTTTGTTTTTGAAGATGCTTGAAGCGAACCAATACGGTTATTTCTAATTGAGATATCAGACTTACCTTCAAATTTAGTTGCTGTTTACACCATCATTTTGCACTTGTTTTTCGACTTGTGTGTACAAAATTTCCTGTAACTGTGTACAAACTTCCTCTTTGTTGCACTTATCTTCTGGCGATTTGACGCGAGTTCTTCTGTAGCCCTTGCTGTATAATGGCTGAGCGACAAAAGTACTTAGGGAGTTTGATGCGTCAGTTCGCGATTATCAGCGAGAGTATCGCTCTTTTGTCGATGACAAAAATCTCCTTCTGCTTATATGTAATTATGTATCAGATAATGGCTTTTGATATGTAATGGCTAATCGAATTTGTGTTATTTGAGTTACTGTGATATGTTTTTGTATATAATTATTCTTAAGTGATGCATTAAGGCGTATCGAAATGAGCTATGTAACAGAGCAGATACTAGAAAGTCTTCGAGAAGCTCGGGTACGAAAGGGGTTTAGCCAGAGAGAGTTAAGTGCTCGTTCGGGTGTGCCTCAAAGCCATATTTCGAAAATCGAGTCTGGCAGTGTTGATTTAAGAATATCCAGTTTGATTGCACTTGCCCGTGTACTAGACCTAGAGCTATTGGTTGCGCCTAAAAAGTCTGTACCTGCCATCAAGTCGATCATTCGAAGTGGCCAAGGTATTAACGGCATTAGCGATGAGGGTGAGTCAATGTCGCCCGCGTATCAGTTAGAGGAAGACGACGATGACTAACCATGTCTCTACGCTCAACGTGTTGCTGTACGGTGAACCCATTGCCACAATCACCAACGTGGGCAATGACAGAACGCTTTTTGCCTTTATGGATTCGTACATTCATGACGAATCGCGTCCTGTGTTAGGACTTGGCTTTAAAGATTCGCTAGGTGGCCTGCTGACTAGCTTCAAACCGACCCAAACTAAGTTAACCCCGTTTTTCTCCAACCTTTTACCAGAAGAAACCATGCGAAATTACCTGGCAGAGCGTGCCGGTGTGAACCCAGCGCGGGAATTTTTTCTATTGTGGGTGCTAGGGCAGGATTTAGCTGGCGCGATCACGGTTGAACCGGCGGATGGTGAAGCGCTGCCGCCTAATGTGCATCAAGGCATTGACGATGAAACGAAAATTGAAGCGCCGATGCGCTTCTCATTGGCGGGTGTGCAGTTGAAGTTTTCAGCCGTACAACAGGCTAACGGCGGCTTGACCATTCCAGCAACTGGTCAAGGTGGCTCTTGGATTGTGAAGTTGCCGTCATCTCGATTTGACGCTGTGCCAGAAAATGAATATTCGATGATGGAACTGGCTCGATTGCTGGGGATGGATGTGCCAGAGACTCAGCTACTTCCCATTAACCAGATTGCTAATATTCCAGCAGGCATTGGCAAATATGGTGACAGTGCGTTTGTGATCAAGCGTTTTGACCGTGCAGATGGTCAAGATGTGCACATTGAGGACTTTGCGCAAGTGTTTGGCGTTTATCCTCAAGATAAGTACAAAAAAGCCAGTATGCGCAATATTGCTCAGGTTATCGGCATTGAAGGTAAAGACGAAGACATTGCAGAATTTACTCGCCGATTGGTGTTCAACACGCTAATTGGCAATGCCGATATGCATTTGAAGAATTGGTCTGTGATTTACAAAGATAAGCGCACTGCGTCTATTGCACCTGCTTATGACTTTGTTTCAACCATTCCTTATATCCCCGATGATAGTGCATCGCTGAAGGTGAGCCGTAGCAAGAAATTCAGCGATTTCACGCTGGATGAGCTATCACACTTAGCGGCTAAAGCCATGTTGCCAGAAAAATTGGTGTTAGATACTGCAAAGCAAACTGTAGCAGGCTTCCATGAGGTATGGGCGAAAGAAAAAGCGCATTTACCCCTCACTAAGTCAGTGATTGAAGCCATCGAAATGCACTTACGAAGTATACCGCTACGCTGAATTCCTAGGGTCTGTTGATCTTTGCTGTACAT
>NZ_CACSIH010000026.1:0-3452 GCF_902705805.1 Alteromonas alvinellae
ACTAATCACGAAAGATCAACACGCCTTAGAGTAGCCGCGAGTTTCACTTCACCTTCTGCAGTGATATTTAAAATAAAAAGAGCCAATAGAAATGCTGGAACACCAAGAAATAGTGCCTTGTCGATGGGTTTGCGTTGCATCGTCTTCCCTATGAAATTTTGATTCCCTTTAAAGACGCAATAAATCACAAAGCGGCTATGGTTTCAATACAAGCAACGGTTTCAGTACGTCCGCATTCTTGTCATTAGGTTAGTGCAGTTATCGGTCTGACATGAACTATTTTATGCTTCAAACTGGGCTGGTACGCATGGCACGTCTTAGCTTCATGTAATACCACAGGTTCGAGGCTGCAAACAGGGCTTCAGTAATGGCTAATCCCCACGTTTGCGTAATTATTCCGTACGCAGTGAAGTTGATGGAGCCAATGATCATGCATACCCTTAAACCCGCTTCCTTGCAGTGAAGTTCGCCAAACCGGTATGCCATGAAAGTTAACACCGGCATAGCTTCAACTAACGATGTTTTACCGGTTAGGTTATTCACCGTCAGTACAATAACCATCATAGAGATTAATGTAATATAGGTTGCCACAGGAGACAGTAGTTTTTGTTTTATTAAACGATAACTGGTACTCAGCCCTGCCACCGTAATTACTACGGCTCCTCCCCACGCTTGCTCGAAAACCAAAAGTGAGCCAATAGCAATACATAACCCCAAATTCATTAGCAGTAATTTACGTTCAGTGTTCGACCAAAAGGAGGCCAAAGCGAATGCAACGGGAAACGCGTGAAGAAGTAATTCAAACATGGTGATCACAGTAAAAAAAGTCAGTGGTTTACGAGCTGCGGAAGACAGCTATTCAGAACGCGCGCAGTGTAATTTCCAAGCAGCATAAAGCCAATCAAAATTTGACCAATTTCGACGAATTGCATATCAGCGCGATTTCTCTTCAAACCGTTGTGCTGCAAGGAATTACGTTGAAGAGCATTTAACTTATTTTTACATTATCTTAAGATGGTTTTTGTCATAAAACGTATAGATAAAAACAGACAGGAAAACTCATGGGTAAATTTAAATCATCACTCACCGCTATGGCGGTTGTGGTTGCACTCGGTGCATGTTCAGAACAAAAAGCACCTGAGACCACCAGCACAGATGTACAAAATACAGCGACATCTCAACAAGCACAATTTGATAACGTGCTGCTTCAAGAGTTTAAAGGCCCGTACGGTGGCGTGCCTGCTTTCGATAAAATGAATTTGGAAGATTTGAAGCCTGCGCTAGAAAAAGCCATGGAATTGAATCTTAAAGAGATCGAAGCCATCGCTAATAACGAAGCACCGCCAACGTTTGAAAACGTCATAGTTGAAATGGAGCGCGCAGGTGCAGAGCTTGGCCGTGTATTCACTTACTACGGCATTTGGAGTTCTAACAAATCTAGCCCTGAATTCCGCGAAATTCAGGCAGAAATGTCGCCAAAGCTATCAGCTTTCTTCACTCAAATTACGCAAAATGAAAAACTCTTTGAAAGAGTAAAAGCGGTATACGAGTCTGATGAACTGAAATCACTCACGCCAGAAGAACAACGCATTACGTGGATGACTTACAATAGCTTCGCACGCAATGGCGCAACGTTAGATGGCGAAGCGAAAAAGCGTTACGCTGAAATTAACCAAGAACTTGCTACGCTGCACACCAAGTTTTCTAACAACGTACTAGCAGACGAAGAAAACTACGTAACTTATATTACCGAAGACCAGCTTGATGGCTTACCAGCCTCGTTCGTTAAAGCAGCAAAAGCGGCAGCCGAGTCTCGCGGCGAAGAAGGTAAATATGCGATTACCAATACGCGTTCGTCTATGGATCCGTTCTTGACCTACTCAACTAATCGTGAGCTTCGTGAAAAGGTATGGCGTACTTACTATAACCGCGGCGACAATGCCGACGAGTTTGATAACAACGATATCATTAAACGTATCCTAACCCTTCGAGATGAACGCGTTGAGTTATTAGGTTACGAAAATTACGCACAGTGGCGTTTAGAAGATCGCATGGCGAAGAACCCAGAAAACGCCATGGATCTTATGATGAAAGTATGGCCAGCCGCTATTGCTCGCGTTGAAGAAGAAGTAGCTGACATGCAAGCCATTGCAGATAAAGAAGGTGCAGACATTACTATTGCACCTTGGGACTACCGCTTCTATGCAGAGAAAGTACGCCAAGCGAAATACGACCTAGACTCAAACGAAGTAAAACAGTACTTACAGCTTGATAAGCTTCGCGAAGCAATGTTCTACGTTGCCGGTCGCTTGTTCAACTTCAACTTCACACCTGTTGAAGAAGGCAAAGTGCCAGTATTCCACGAAGACGTGAAAGTATGGGAAGTAACGGACAAAGACAGCGGTGAACACATTGGCCTTTGGTACCTTGATCCATTCTCACGCCAGGGTAAACGCTCTGGTGCCTGGGCGACCACGTATCGCTCTTACACCACGTTCGATGGCAAGAAAACCGTATTGTCTTCTAACAACTCGAACTTCGTGAAAGGCGCTGACGGCGAAGCTACGCTTATTTCTTGGGATGATGCTGAGACCTACTTCCATGAATTTGGTCATGCACTTCACTTCTTAGCGTCTGACGTAAAATACCCATCTTCGCATTCTGGCGTACGCGATTACACTGAGTTCCAGTCTCAGTTACTAGAGCGTTGGTTAACCACCGATGAGGTTATTAACAACTACCTAGTGCACCATGAAACAGGCGAACCAATTCCTGCTGAACTGGTTGAGAAGATTAAGAAGGCCTCGACCTTCAATGAAGGCTTCAAAACCACTGAGTACATGGCTTCTGCCATTATGGATCTGAAGTATCACACTACCGATCCTAGCAAGATTGACCCTGATACTTTTGAGCGTGAAGAGCTTAAGAAGCTAGGTATGCCAGAAGAAATCGTTATGCGTCACCGTTCACCTCATTTCGGTCACGTATTCTCGGGTGAAGGTTATGCAGCGGCCTATTATGGCTACATGTGGGCAGAGGTACTTACTGCCGACGCAGCAGAAGCCTTTATGGAAGCACCGGGTGGTTTCTACGATAAAGAAGTAGGCGATCGCTTAGTGAAATACCTATTCGCTGTACGTAATGCTATGGATCCAGCCGAAGCTTATCGCAAGTTCCGCGGCCGCGATGCCAAGGTAGATGCATTGATGCGTGACCGTGGTTTCCCAATTCCTAAGGAAAACAAAGAGTAAGGTTTAGCACTTACTTTTCCTAGGTCTGTTGCTAATTAAATCTGTAGCTTCAGCATGACATTGGCCCTCTCGTTTTCTATGAAAGTCAGAGGGCCTTTTTGTAATAAGTGTTGGTATCAACCCTCATCTTTCTATTGACCTATTGGTCAATTATGCTTCACAATCTTCTTTCCCTAAGGCGTGTTGATCTTTCGTGATTAG
>NZ_CACSIH010000027.1:0-4668 GCF_902705805.1 Alteromonas alvinellae
AATAACGGGGGAGACCATATACAGGCCCTAACAACTATTCGTACTGACTCTCGCTCCAGCTAGCGAATATGACGCAGGCCGACACACTATCAACTTTGTCCTTAGTCAGTTTTTTATAGCCACCTAACTCAAACAGCATGGCTTTAGCGTCTGTGGTAGTCAGTCGCTCATCACAGGTGTCAACGGCCACTTTAAAACGCCCGTGCAGGCGGTTTGCAAATTTGCGGGCGCGTTGAGTCATCTCCTGCTCAGTACCATCCATATTAAGCGGTAAACCCACCACCACGATATGCGGTTGCCATTCTTCGTAAAGCTTTTCTATTAACGTCCAGTCAGGAATACCGTCTCTTGCTTTCAGCGCTGCAAGAGGGGAAGCCGTACCGGTAATTTCCTGACCTACCGCCACGCCAATACTTTTGGTACCAAAATCAAATGCAAGTACCGTACGGTTTCCTATATCAGGCATGTCCCGCTCCCGGTGCTAGCTGCCATACATCCACACCGAGTTTATTTACTGTTGCTTGCCATTTCTTGTGCATAGGCGTGTTAAACAGAATTTCTTGGTCAGCTTCGATGGTGAGCCATGCGTTTTCCTGCATTTCCTTCTCAAGCTGACCGGCTGTCCAGCCCGCGTACCCCAAAGCAATCAAAACGTCTTCAGGGCCTTCATCATTGGCAATAGCAGTCAAAATGTCCTTGGAGGTGGTCACCATAACCCCTGGAGCAAGCTTTAAGCTAGATGCCCACTCTCTTTGCGACGAGTGCAGCACAAATCCTCGCTCTTGGCTTACAGGACCGCCAGCCAGCACGATTTGCTCTGCTTTGTCGTCAGACACAGTGAGTTCTTTGTCAGTCTGTTCAAGAAGCTGCTTCACGTTCATGGTGGAGGGTTGATTTACTACAATACCCATAGCTCCTTCAGCATTGTGTTCACAAATATAAATGAGCGAGCGAGAAAAATACGGATCGTCCAAACTAGGCATCGCGACCAGAAAATGATTTTGTAGGCTTTTTAATTCCGTCATAGTTTGTCTTTTATCTACTATCTTTTATTTTTTCAGGGCCTTTACACTATTGAAGCTAAAGGCGCTCTATCCACTCATATTTGCTTTTTACGATACGAACTGCACTGTGTTTGAAATGCAACCTTACTTTATTTATTGGCTAAGCGCTTTTCAATGGCGTCAAACAGCGTACCCATTATATTAACATCGTAAGCTGCTTCTATTTCTCTTACGCAAGTTGGGCTAGTAATGTTTATCTCAGTAATTTTGCTGCCAATAACATCAAGTCCTACAAATAAAATGTTATTTTCCTTGAGCGTTGGCGCAATGGCTTCGGCTAGGGCGCGGTCAGAATCTGAGATTGGCTGAGGGCGTCCTGTTCCGCCAGCGGCTAGGTTACCTCTGGTTTCCCCTTTGGTAGGCAGTCGCGCTAAGCAGTACGGCATGACTTCACCATCAACGATGAGTACGCGCTTGTCGCCGTCTTTAATCTCTGGAAGGTACTCTTGCACCATCATGTAGCGCGTGCCTAACTTGGTTAGGGTTTCAATAATAACGCCTAAGTTATTGCCATCAGGCTTCACTCTAAAAATAGACGCGCCGCCCATACCGTCTAAGGGTTTGCAAATAATGTCTTGGTGCTTGGCGTGAAACTCACGGATAAGCGCTTGATTGTTCGTGACTAAGGTATTGGGAATGTGTTCTGGGAAGTACGACGTAAACAACTTCTCGTTATAGTCGCGAAGCGCTTGAGGGTTATTTACAACTAGCGCTCCCGCGTCTTGCGCAAGCGACAGCACCTGAGTCGCATACAAAAACTCGCTGTCAAAAGGAGGATCTTTGCGCATGAGTAATACATCAATGTCGCCTAAATACAATGTAGACTCGTCTTCAATGGTGTAGAAATCTGTCGCTTGATCTTTGACCGACACGGTTTTACCCAAGCCCATAGGCTTACCATTGTCTAAATACAGGTCTTTTAATTCAAAATTTACAATCTTTGCACCGCGGCGCTGAGCTTCAAGCATCATCGCAAAGCTTGTATCTTTGTGTGGCTTAATACTTGCGATGGGGTCCATAATTACGCCAACGGTATATTGCATAATGTTTTCACCTTGAATGTTGATAAAATGCCGGCTCAGATGGCCCGGCTGATTGTAAATATATATGGGGGCACACCTGAATTCTTCAAGTTACTGAGCTAGCACTATGCTTGCTATATAGCTGCCTAAAATACTGACTTAGAAGTCGCCGTGCTGAGCTTGAAGAATACTTAGGCTTGTAATCGCCGCTGTCTCGGTGCGCAAAATACGCGGGCCCAAACTTACCGACTGATAACCGTTTTCGTTTGCCTGATGAATTTCTGTTTCAGATAACCCACCTTCAGGGCCAATAAGCAAACGAAAGCCTTGAGCATTATAAGGTTGTCTTGCCAAGCTTTGCTCTGCGCCAGGTGCGAGAACTAATCTTGTGGTATTGGTTGAAGACGACAACCATTGATTAAGACTAACCGGGGCGTTGAGCACGGGAATAATGTTGCGACCGCTTTGTTCACAGGCGCCAATAATAATCTTCTGCCATTGCTGAATTTTCTTTTCCCAGCGTGACTCGTCGAGTTTAACCGTACATCGTTCAGTGATCACGGGGGTTATTTCCGATACGCCAAGTTCCACGCTTTTTTGTAGCACGGTATCCATTCTATCGCCTTTAGATACACCTTGACCTAAGTGCAAATGAAGCGGGGACTCTTTCGCTAGCGATAAACAAGCGTCGGCTTCAACCGTCACTTTTTTTCTTTGAACGCTAATAATTTGGGCACTGTACTCGTTCCCGTCGCCATTGAACAGCACAATAGGTCGGTTGGGTTTTATGCGCAGTACAGTAGCAATATGATGACCGGCGTCTTCGGTCAACTCAAATTCTTGTTCTAACGGAATTGGATTGGGGTAATAAACTCTTGGTATACGCATAATAAATTGTGTGTTTGGTTTTGATGCGTATGATACGTGTGTGCAGGTACAGGTTGCAATGCTGTCGACAGCAGCATGTAAATAATTGAGCAAATACTTACATAAACAACAGCATGCGGCCTATATTTAAATCACCTGACTCGTAAATTAACTCTACGCTGCAGAAGGCGAAGAGTTGTTCGAAGTTGATTTCAACACGGTGGAAGAAGACTTCGATGTTGGTTCTGGGCGGTAGTCCGCTCTTGCATACTTGGTGTGTTTTCCTTTATCAGTGCGTAGTGAATATAAAAATAAACACAAGACGACTGAGAATAGGGTTAATAGAAGCAACATGCGTTAATCCTTTAATTGACATAGTTTGCTAAAGCCCGTTCAGAAGAAACTAAAAGCAAGTGTATCGAAGTAGATAGCATGCTTTAATTCTTTTGAGACTTTAGTCTAAAACTTTATGGCCAAAAAATCATCAAAAAAAACATCTTAAAACTCGGTAACTTCCGTTAAATTGGAAAAAGCGCATCAAGGCTTCGGTATGAAATAGTAAAAATATTGGGTGACATGCGTGTGACAATTACTGAAAAATATACTCAAACTTTAGTCTATGAAGTGGCAATAAATGACATCATATATCGCTACTTTAGGATAATTCTAACACTATCAATAGCCTATGTGGCTTAGACTTTAGGGCGAATTTACGCTATTTGGACCTATTAAGTATTGGTGATAATACGATTAGCTGCTAACGTAGTTGCGTTAATTACAACAAACCATGACAAGGACCATATTATGGAAGAGAAACTCTCGCTTTTTTCAGCAAGCGATGTTGAAAGGTACATAAACGACTACGCCATTCCATGGGGTATCAACATCTTGATGGCAATTGCGATTTATGTTGTCGGTAAGATCGTAGTTGGATTTATTTTGTCTGTATTTAGACGTTTAATGTCTAAGTCTAAATATGATGACATGTTGGTAGATTTCCTAGAGGCGATACTTAGCGCTATTTTGATGCTATTCGTCATTGTTGCGTCACTTGACCAACTAGGTGTGGATACTACTTCTCTTGTGGCTATTTTAGGTGCGGCTGGTTTAGCGATTGGTCTTTCACTGCAAGATTCACTCAAAAACTTTGCAGCAGGCGTAATGCTGCTTGTATTTAAGCCGTTTAAATCAGGAGACTTTGTTGAGGCTGCTGGTACTGCGGGTTCTATTGTTAAGATCGGTATCTTTACCACTACGATGAATACGCCAGACAATAAAGAAATTATTGTTCCAAACGGCAACATCTATGGCGGTAATATTACTAACTACTCAGCGAGAGATACTCGTCGTGTAGATATGGTTGTGGGTATTGGTTACGACGCAGACCTTCTCAAAGCGAAGAAGATCCTTGAAGAAATGGTTGCAGCAGACGACAGAATTCTTGCTGAACCTGCGCCGAAAATCGCGGTATCTGAACTGGCTGACAGCAGCGTAAACTTCATTGTTCGTCCATGGGTAAATTCTGCTGATTTCTGGGGTGTTAAATTCGACTTCACTGAAAACGTTAAACTGCGTTTTGATGAAGAAGGCATTTCAATTCCATTCCCACAAATGGATGTGCACCTACACAAAACAGACAGCGAGTAATCGCTATCTTGAAAACGAAAAAACGCTGCTATATGCAGTAATGCCGATCAGTTAAGAATTTAATGATC
>NZ_CACSIH010000028.1:0-5763 GCF_902705805.1 Alteromonas alvinellae
CTAATCACGAAAGATCAACACGCCTTAGTAGCTAGAGCGTGCATATCGATTAAAGAGGGTTTAACTTTACGCGATTTTACGGTGCTTTTCGCCGTAAACTGGAAATTTGGTAAACTGCACAATGATACCGGTGCCATGATAAGGCTGATCTTCTGAACAAATCATGCATCTTTCTGACCATCAACAAGTGATGAATCAGGCGATGATAGCTTTACATTGATTTTCAGGAGAATGCAGATGACAGCAGTAGCGCACCAGGTAACCCCTTTTCTAACATCTTACGAAGTTATGGCTCGTTACCACATTAGCTATACGACGCTCTGGCGAAGAATTAAAGATGGCAGCTTGCCGCAACCTCGTATCAACCGAAATACGCGAAATAAGCTGTGGCACATTGAAGACTTGGAGGAGTATGAGAAGAAAGAGGACTGAGCCTCTTTCTTTTATTTTACTGTCCGAAACGCCAGTTGAATGGAAAGCCTGTCGGCTCGATGATGGTTTCTAGTTGTTGATACCAAACGTCGTAAGCATGACGCATTTCATCCAAGTACTGATATTGGTTGTAGATAGCATCCAACCCTTTTTTGCTGTGGCCAATCATCAACTCGGCAACTTCTTGCGTGGTGATGGCTGACATTCGCGTTCGCATCGTTCTGCGAAGATCATGCATAGACCAATGCTCCATCTCAATACCAAGCGATCTGCGAGCCCAGATTTTCACATTGTTAGGAATAGTGGTATCAAAGCCATTTGTGGCAAGATCATCTTGTCCGTTCGCGGGAAACAGGTAAGTTGATTTACTCATCTGCATCGCCAGTTCAATCAGCTCAATAGCAGGCCTAATCAATGGCCGCATGATTGGCGCTCCAATTTTCTCACCTTGTTTGCGGATCTCTATAGGCACTGTCCACATTGCTGATTGCAAATCAAAGTGACGCTTTTCAGCTTGAATGAGTTCGCCCTTGCGACCGCCCAATAGCAGAAGCAGCTTTATGTAGATGCGATTCTTCTCAGTGATTTTTGACTCGTGCAAATAGCGCCAAAGTATCCTGATCTCGTTGTCATTTAGCACCCGAGTTCGTTTTCCTTTTTTACCGCCAACCTTTTTTGCTGTGATCCCAGCGGCAGCGTTAATTTCCAAGATTTGTTCATCAATCAGCCAGTCATAAAACTTGTGCAGCACAGACACCAGACGTTCTGTGTTTGAAGGGGACGACTCCGAAACCTCACGAAGACAGTTTCGCAAGGACAATTCATTGATGTCAGTTAATGGGTACTTGCCAAGTCGGGGCAGCAAATATATTTCACTGCTGCGTTTTTGGTAGTGCCACGTTTTCTCCTTTAGCCCTTGCTTACCGGCAGAGTCTATCCAGTCTCGAAAAATCGATTCGAAGCTTTGATTAGCAGAATACTTAGCCCGTTCCTGCTGTAGGTAGAGCTTGGGGTTTCGGCCTTGATCAAGTACTGCCCTTAACCTATCCAGCTCATTCCTGGCTTCAGCAAGCTTCATAAGGGGGTAAGTACCTATGTCTACCCGCTGTTGCTTGCCATCGAACCGATAACGAAACTGAAAAACAATTTTGCCCTTGGGCGACACCCGAGCACTTAGCCCATCTCGGTCGGCTTTTACTACGGTTTCTTTTGCTTCTTTATTTAACCTGGCATCGAGCCAGCTAACTGATAACGCCATGTTATAAGCCCAGCCCTAGTTTTGATTTTAATGATTGTTTACGTGTTTCTGCTTTGGGTTCTGGCGCTGTACTCATAGAAGTAACTTCACCATCTGGTGCAAGGCCATCCACCGGTACAGATGTCGTGGATAGATTGGGTTGGCTCATGTGAATTAACCCAAAGGTGGCCAGCATCCGCAGACGCTCAGCGCGTTCCCGTGGCGGCGTCTTTTCTAATTCTTTGAGCAGTTCAGGGTGGCTCCCTGGGGGAATGTTGACGACAACTCTCATAATCAGGCCCCATAAAACCAGAAGCCTCGGACGTTCGCCAAAACAGACTGTTCCGGCACGATGATCTTGCTTCGTGAAAAAATCTCCTTGGCCGCTTCCTTATAAGCCATGGCTCCACCTCCGGCGATCAATACCAAGTCCGCATTGATGCTTTCGTCACGCATGGATTGGCGCATGGCTGTAAGAGCAACAGGCGCTACCTTTTTCATGGCAGCATTCAGATAAGGTGAAATATCGACTTTTTCTCCAAATAGCAGCACCTGCAAGTCGCCGGTTCTCATGGCTTTTTCAAGTCGATCCATTCCGACTTTGGCACCATGATCTTCTGAAATCAGCTTATCAATCGTTTCCAGTAGCACGGACATTGCCTGAAGACTGGTTCCTGATGAGCTGTAGCGAATTTCTCCGGCCTCAAGGGCAACCCAGTCAACAGAGAAGAAGCCCGGATCTATGACGACTACGCGACCTTCTTCAATCAAGCCCAAATCACCACCTGTTTGAACCAGATCCATATAGGCACCGGCAGGCTGCGGCAGCACTTTGACGTCATGAACAGTGATGCTGCGCTTAGGCGTCACTTGATGGACACCTTTTAAACGCTGCACAAGGTCAGACTTACGTTGTGGTTCATGAAACTGGGAAACCGGTAATCCAGTGACAACCAAATCGATGGATTCTGTTTCAGCCATTAACAAGGCGGCATGAAAAAGCGCCTTATAGGTTTTTGTGGTGGGATACTCCGGGTGAAGCTCTCGTTCCCAGCCTTGAAGGCGTCCAGCAGGCACACCAGCCGCCCAACGCTCATTATCGACAGACACATACAAACAAGTTTCATCATCGCCTCCACCGATACGCTCTGGCATACGATCAGCAGGACCGGCACCCGCAGGCAGAATAATGGTTTTCGGTTCACTGCCTGATTGGCCAATTGCCAGCTTCAGGTTCGAGTAACCGATATCTACGCCTAGTACAAACATACTTATCTCCTGTGCACTCAAAGTGCTCTAACGGTTTTCAATCAACCGCGCTGTTCACGCTTGGGCTATTCCAAGTGCTCTGGCGGTTCACTCAAATGTCATTATCAGGATTCGGTGCACTGGCGGTGGGCAGAAAGGTGACAAATCCTTTCATCTATCTGCCTATTGCATTTTCGCAAAAGTATGAGAATAGGCTCTGTTTGGCGGCGGATAACTGAGCCAAAAAAATCGAGACGCCAAACGTCGTTTGCATTCTGGCCTGAACTCGCCAAACGGTTTGTATCTTCATGACGATACGTCTTTTTAGGCGTTTTTAAGTGAAATCGGGCTGTATCCCTTGTCAGGTATGGGGTTGCGCGAGTTGATTTATATCGAGACGCCAAACAGTGATTGTTACCGCAGTTTTACGTTTGGCGTTTCGATCCAAAAGCCAAACGGATAGTGGTTTTGGCTTTTGGGGTTAATTGGATGGGGAAATTGGTTTGGTAGAAATCGTCAATGAACAATGGAAATCAGAAGTATCAAATTTATTGCAGCAAGAAACGGACAGGCTAAAAGCGCTGGCAAGAGCTGAAGTTGATGACTTTTGGGTTACCCATTACAAGGTTCGTGAGAATGAGCCCTTTAAAGACTGGGGGCTGCTTGGTGTCCGTATCAGAGACTTTAAGTATGGCTTTGGCATTGAGTGGTACATCAACAGTTTTCACGGTCAACGAGGCAAGCGCGTAGTCTTTAGTAAGGGACTGCGTATTTCAAAGACAAAGCTGAGATACTCATTTTTGGACTGCCAAGGTCTAGCCAAAGAATGGGAGTTAGCGCTGGCCATGGAGAAAGAAGAATTCTTCAGTGATGTTCGACGCCAGGTTGATAAGCTCAACATGCTGCGTCGCAGAGTGAATGCCTATTGAGTTAACTGCGCTACTTCACTCGTGGCAACTGGTCCCAGCGTGTCGTATAGGCGGGAGACAAATGCTCTCGCTTCATCGACCAATCTTTCTTGAGTCCTTGTCCAGCAAAGAAAACCTTTCCTGCACCGCTTTGGTTAATGGTGTCCAATACAGACATTAACTGCTGGCTATTAGAGCGGGTCGATACGTCATCGAATAGTCCTGGTTGAAACATGCCAGGATCGTAAAAGTCAGACAGCATGACGCCCGCTTTGGCATAACGAAAACCATCCTTCCAAATCCGCTTGAGTAAGTGATTGGCCAGCTCGATAAAATCCCGTGTATCGCAACTGGGGATCAGCAACTCACCTGATGCAGAGCTGCTGTATTGCGGCTCGTTGTCCTTAAAGGGGCTGGTACGTATGAACACGGTCATCACTTTGGCTTGCTGCTGTTCTTTGCGAAGCTTCTCAGTGGCGCGGGTTGCGTATTCACATACGGCCTCACGTAACAATTCAAATTGCGTTACTTTTTCGCCAAATGAACGGCTACAGACGATTTGTTTCTTAGTTGGTGGGATCTCTTCAAGTTCAATGCACGACTCACCATTGAGCTCTCTGACAGTTCTCTCTAAAACCACTGAAAACTGGTCTCTGATGGCTCTAGGAGAGGCATTGGCTAGGTCTAAGGCTGTGGTGATACCCAACGCATTTAAACGCTTAGAAAGCCGTCTACCAACGCCCCAAACATCATCAACCGGGACTAATGCGAGCAATCGACGTTGCCGATCTGGATTGGTCAGGTCTACAACGCCCTGAGTGGCGGGATATTTCTTGGCGGCATGGTTCGCCAGCTTGGCGAGTGTTTTAGTTGGTGCAATGCCTACACAGACGGTGATCCCAATCCAGTGGCCTATGCGCGCTCGCACTTGTTGTCCGAACTCGACAAGGGATATGGCAGACTCAATACCGGTTAAGTCCAAAAACGCTTCGTCAATGGAGTAAACCTCTACTCGTGGTGCCATCTCTTCCAAAGTGCGCATCACTCGACTGCTCAAATCTGCGTACAGCGCGTAATTGGACGAGAATGCCAAAATACCATGGCGCTGCATTTCAGCTTTGATTTGAAAAACGGGTACGCCCATTTTAATACCGAGTAACTTAGCTTCACGCGAGCGTGCAACCACGCAGCCGTCATTGTTGGACAGCACCACAACCGGCGTATCTTTTAAATCAGGACGAAACAGCTTCTCACAACTGGCGTAAAAGTTGTTGCAGTCCACCAAGGCAAATACAGGCATGGGATAGTCACGACTTACGGCGCATGTTTCGCACCACATTGGTGACCACACCAAATATCTCTAACTCTGCCCCTTCAGGAATATGAATGGGCTCATACGCCTGGTTTCTTGGGATCAGCTTGACGCACGGCCTTAGTTGAAGCTCCTTTACCGTGAGTTCACCATGGATGCCAGCGATGACAATGTCACCGTGTTCTGCTTGAACAGAGCGATCAACCACCAAAATATCATCTGGGTGAATCCCAGCATCAATCATTGAATCACCTTCAACACGCACAAAGAACGTTGCAGCCGGTCGCTTGATGCACAGCTCGTTGAGGTCGAGCGTTTGCTCAACATAATCCTGCGCTGGTGAGGGAAAACCAGCAGAAACACGTTCCATGAACAATGGAATACGAAGGCGCTTGGCTTTGATGAAGGCAAGTGCGCCGCTACGGCCTATCAGCGAGACACTCATGACGAACCTCGAAAAAATAGAATCAATACTGTTTGTTTATACAGTATCTAATGCTATGCTGATTTCTACAAGTAAAATTGTAGGTAAAACTGTAGTTGTTCGAGTAAGACGTTGTGTCGTGGGTGACTTCTCTTTTGTGTTGAAAAGCTTGATGGGGTTCTAGGGATTTTCCCCTCTAAAA